>DATIKA010000166.1:0-3931 GCA_035478055.1 Candidatus Limnocylindrales bacterium
GGTTGATCGGGTTGAGTAAAGATATGAGGAGCACGGCAGCCGAGGCGCGCACGTTTTCACCATCGCGGTCATAATTTGGCTTGCCGCTTTCTTCGCCGTATTCAATCATGGCGTAGGCCAGTTTATTGATATCATCGCCACTTAGTATCTTTATTTCAACGAAATCTTCTCCTTTGGCCTTGGGTGCGGTGCGGGCAGCCAGGGCCATCATTTCAGCCACGGTATGCAAATATTTTTCCATTTTATAACTACTCCTTTCATAACTGACAGAATGCTGTTTTAATATTAACAAAATTATCATAAAACCTCAAGCCGCAACGCTGGAACGACGAAAGGTTATTTTTATTAAGTTGAAGGATTCTCCGTTTGCATGTCGAAAAGAAAGAGTTATTGAAAAATGGCTAATGGCTATTTATGGTGACAGTTAGTTATAATGTGATGCATTTCCGAGCAGGCTTCGATTGTAACCTGTCTGTTCAGGTTTTTGTTTTTTTCACAGGTGTTCCAGCTGTTCTGAGAATAGGTGATGGAAAATGATCGAGCGCTACACCCGGCCAGAAATGGGTAAAATCTGGAGCCTGGAGAATCGTTATGAAAAGTTTTTGCAGGTGGAAATATTGGCTGTTGAGGCGTGGGCGGAGCTGGGAGTAATTCCAAAGGAAGCAGCTGTTCTGATTGCTGCCAATGCTTCGTTTGATGTGAATCGTATCCGTGAACTCGAGCATGAAACCAGACATGATGTGGTTGCTTTTACGCGCTGCGTTACCGAATCACTTGGTGAGGAGAGTCGTTATTTCCATTATGGTTTAACTTCTTACGACATTGTTGATACGGCGCTTTCAGTGCTGCTTCAGGAAGCGGCAGTCATAATCGACGCAGGTTTGGTTAAACTGGAAAACGTTTTGGCAGTGCAGGCCCGGCGCTATAAATACACGGCAATTGTTGGCCGCACCCACGGCGTTCATGCTGAACCAACCAGCCTGGGGTTGAAGTTTGCACTCTGGCTGGCGGAAGTACGGCGTAATCGAGAGCGGTTGAATCGAGCGGCTGCCGTAACCCGGGTTGGTAAGCTTTCCGGTGCGGTCGGCAATTTTGCGCACATCGATCCTTTTCTTGAGGAATATGTTTGCGCTAAACTTGGTCTTGAACCGGCACCGATTTCGACCCAGGTGTTGCAGCGTGATCGTCACGCCGAGTATGTCGGTGTGCTGGCCCTGATCGGCGCTTCGTTGGAGAAATTTGCCCTGGAGATTCGCAATTTACAGCGCACCGAGACAGGGGAACTGGAAGAGCCGTTTTACAGCGGCCAAAAAGGTTCTTCGGCTATGCCGCATAAACGCAATCCGGTTACCTGTGAACAGATTTGCGGGCTTGCCCGTCTGTTGCGCGGTTATGCCGGGACGGCTTTGGAAAATGTGGCGCTGTGGCATGAGCGAGACATATCCCATTCTTCGGTAGAGCGCGTGATTTTACCGGATAGCACTATTTTGACTGATTATATGTTGCAGCAGACAATTCGCGTGATCAGGGAACTGCATGTTTACCCGGAACAGATGGCTCGTAATTTGGAACTGACAGGCGGTATGGTTTATTCACAACGTGTTCTCCTGGAGTTGGTGGAAAGTGGTCTTTCCCGGGAAAAAGCTTACGATACGGTGCAGCGTTGCGCCATGGAGGCCAGGGAAAAGAACAGTTCTTTCAAGGATGTCCTTGCAGCTGAGGCTGAGGTTTTGGGGCGGCTTGGACGGAATAAGTTGAACGATTGTTTTGATTCGGCCTATTACCTGCGGCGAGTAGACTATATTTTTCAACGGCTGGGGCTTTAAATAACCAAATATGAACCCGGGCCCTACGGGGAGAATATTTTTGGCTCAATAAATAATCAGCGGAAGAAGATGACAGCAGTTGAAAAAAGGAGAACTTTTATACGAAGGCAAAGCCAAAAAGATGTATAATACGGAAGATCCGCTTATTCATCTGATCGAGTTTAAAGATGATACCACTGCTTTTGATGGGGTGAAGAAAGAACAACTTGCTGATAAAGGAGTTATAAACAACAAGTTGTCGGCGATCTTTTTCCGTTTCCTTGCCGCTCAGGGGATTGAAAACCACTTTGTGCAGGTATTAAACGATCGCGAGATGCTGGTGAAAGCGCTGCGGATTATTCCCGTGGAAGTGATAGTGCGTAATATCGCCGCCGGAAGCATTGCGAAGCGTCTCGGCATACCGGAAGGGACTGCGCTGGCGAAGACTGTCCTTGAATTTTCATTGAAGGACGATACTCTGCATGACCCGATGATCAATCATTATCATATTTATGCCATGGGGTTGGCGACAGCAGAAGAAATGGCAGTGATTGAAGATTATGCTCTTCGAATTAATACTGTGCTTGTTCCTTTTTTGTTGAGCAAGGGCATTACCCTCGTCGATTTCAAGCTCGAATTTGGACGTCACCGGGGCAAAATACTGCTTGGAGACGAGATTTCGCCGGATACATGCCGTTTTTGGGATAGTAGCAGCGGCGAAAAATTAGATAAAGACCGTTTTCGCCGAGATCTAGGTGGTGTGGTTGATGCTTATCGCGAAGTGTTACGCCGGCTGGAAGAACATGTATGAATCTAGCGGGGCGCTTTGGAGTACGGTTACGCCTGCCGCTCTGCATGGCGCCCGGTTAAGACAGATCTGGTTATCGTCATCTATAAGGCGATAACGAAGCGTTAAAGCGCATTTAGAGGCAGCTTTTGGGTAGTGCGGTTTGCCTCGAGCGTTGTCACAGTTAAAGGTCGCTATGGCAAGCGTGTTTAGAACGACCTTACCTAATGGGATGGCAGTAAAAGTGAGTTGGGTCAGAGTTTTAATGCGTTTAAGAATTTTGTCAAGGCGGAAGGAGGGTAGTGTTGCTTTATGTAAGCGGCGACTAGCATGCCGGCAGGGTATTTTTAACAGGTTCGCTTTATGTTCTGTTGCCTGAGTTCGTCATAATTTAAATTTAAACCGGTTATGTATTTGGCCGGTTGTCGTGGAGGTAATGATAGATGCAGAATTTAGTTTTAGTTGCACCGGCCAGCGCCTTGGTTGGTCTGTTGTTTGCTCTTGTCCTTTGGTTAAGGCTGCGTCAGGCCGATGCCGGAAACGCAAAAATGCAAGAAATAGCCGCGGCAATTCACGAGGGCGCCATGGCTTTTTTGAAGCGCGAGTATACATACCTGGCCGGCTTTGTGGTCGTGCTGGCTACCGTGCTGTTTCTGGCAATCAATCCCCTTACAGCGGTTAGTTTTGTGGTTGGCGCTATTCTGTCGGCAACGGCAGGTTATGCCGGGATGAAAGTGGCAACCGCCGCTAACGTACGCACTGCCCAGGCAGCGCGCACGGGCATCAATGCCGCGTTGACCGTGGCTTTTTCCAGCGGCGCGATTATGGGGATGTTGGTAGCAGGGCTTGGTTTATTCGGGCTCGGTGTTCTTTTTTACCTGATCCCTGACCCGACCATTGTCAACGGTTATGCCCTCGGTGCAAGTTCCATTGCCCTTTTTGCCCGGGTCGGAGGCGGTATCTATACCAAAGCGGCCGATGTAGGGTCCGACCTGGTCGGCAAGATCGAAGCGGGCATACCGGAAGATGATCCGCGTAACGCCGGTGTAATTGCCGATAACGTTGGTGATAATGTCGGTGACGTGGCCGGCATGGGCGCAGACTTGTTTGAATCATATGTTGGTTCGATGATCGCCACCATGACACTGGGTATCGTATTGTTTGGCGTTGGTGGAACACTGCTGCCGCTTTTGGTGGCATCGGTTGGTATTCTTGCTTCTGTTCTTGGCTGTTTATTCGTGCGGGCCAAAGATGGCGTGCGTCTGGGTGCAGTTTTAGAGCGGGGCCTCTGGATTAGTGCTTTGGTGACGCTGGTAGTATCGTTTTTTGTGGTTCGTAC
>DATIKA010000167.1:0-1933 GCA_035478055.1 Candidatus Limnocylindrales bacterium
AGGGTTATATTACCGATATGAATTATGATGATACGGTAAGAATGACTGCAAACAAAGCTGTTAAGAATGGTTGGGTTGTGGTCCAGGATACTGCCTGGAAAGGATATGAAGATATTCCAGCATGGATCATGCAAGGGTATGCGGTGATGGCCGATGAGGCGATGATACAGTTGAACCAACAGGGGATCAATGTGCCGACACACATATTTATGCAGGCCGGTGTAGGTTCGCTTGCCGGTTCTATACAGGGCTATTTTACTTCGAAATTTGGGGATTCCCGACCGATTACGGCTGTAGTTGAACCCAACAAAGCTGACTGTTTTTATCAATCTGCCCTTGCCGGAGATGGACGACCGCGCAAAGTGACCGGTGACCTTGATACTATTATGGCCGGCTTAGCCTGCGGAGAACCGAACCCGCAAGGATGGAATATTTTGTGGGACTACTGCGATATGTTTATCTCTTGTCCTGATTACATTGCCGCAAAAGGCATGAGGATATTGGGTAATCCGTTAGGGGTAGATCCGCGGGTAGTTTCGGGAGAATCCGGCGCTGTAACAACGGGTATTCTTTACGAAATATTAAAAAATGAAAATTTAACAGAACTCCGAGAGCAGCTCAAACTTAATCAGGATTCTGCGATCCTGGTCTTCAGTACGGAAGGTGACACGGATCCTGTGAATTACAGGAAGATTGTTTGGGATGTAAACTAGGACGAAAGGGACATGTGCGGGATGATGAAAACTCTGCCGTTTATTGTTTTGCTTAAATGGATACTGAAAGAGTATGAGGCGAAACAGTCTATTTTTGGCATTCATCGTTCCCTGTTCTACACTCCTGGAAATAACAAACCTTACGCCACCAAAGATCTGTTCGGTCAATATCTTGCTGCGCCAGTCGGCCCTGCTGCCGGGCCACATACCCAACTCGCTCAGAACATCATCTGCGCCTGGCTCTCCGGTGGCCGCCTCATCGAGTTAAAAACAGTGCAGGTCATGGATAATCTGGAAGTTGCCAAACCGTGCATTGACATGGAAGATGAGGGCTATAATGTTGAATGGTCGCAGGAACTGCCATTAGAGCAATCTGCCGACGAATATATCAAGGCATGGGTATTGATCCACATATTGCATCGGTTGCTCGGGTATGAGGAAATGGTTCCGGTAGGGACAATATTCAACTTCAGTGTCGGCTACAATATGGAAGGGATTACAAGCCCGAAGATGATTCGCTTCATGAACCGGATTGCTGACGCTGCCGAAGAAATCTTGAACATGCAAACTGTTCTGAAAGCAGAGTTTCCGCGATTCGCCGGGTTGGAAATACCGTCCCGGCTCTCGAATAACGTTACTCTTTCCACGATGCATGGTTGCCCGCCGGATGAAATTGAGCAACTGGCCCGCTACCTGTTAGTGGAAAAAGGTTTGCACACTACGGTTAAATTAAACCCTACTCTCCTCGGTAAAGACAAAGTAATCGGTATTCTTCATGACCATTTGGGCTATCATGAAATCCAGATTCCCGATGCTGTTTTCGAGCATGATCTACAATACGCTCGGGCAGTGGCGATGATTAAAACGCTTCAGCAAACAGCTGCTGAAAGAAACTTGACTTTAAGCTTCAAATTGAGTAATACCCTGGCGATGGCCAACCATAAAGGTGTTCTTCCAGGAAATGAAATGTACATGTCCGGACGCGCCCTCTATCCAATCACGATCAATCTTTTCCATAAACTATCAAAGGAATTTGATGGTGATATCAACGTTTCTTATTCGGCCGGCGCCGATGCGTTCAATTTAACGGCAATTTTAGCCTCCGGTGCGAAGTCGGTCACCGTCGCTTCTGATCTACTCAAACCAGGTGGTTACTCCAGACTTTTGCAATACCTGGAGAACCTTGAAGAAGATATGTCGGCCCGGAATGTATCGAGCTT
>DATIKA010000168.1:0-4732 GCA_035478055.1 Candidatus Limnocylindrales bacterium
CTCCTTTAAATTTAATTTTTCCACTAACCAAAAATCTCAATTACATGGATCAACAAGCTTTCAAAAACAAAAAATGCAGGCAAGGTTGGTTTAAAACCAAAAAACACTTGTTCCTTCTGCTGGGAACAGTTACATGTGTTATGCTATTTTTCATTGGAGAAGCGCAAGGTTTTGGTACTGCGAGAATGAGAACCAGCGAAACCACTACTGACCAGCAAGAAACTATCCACATTACAGGGGTAGTTACAGATGCCGCCACAGGCGAGCCCTTACCCGGTGTTACCGTTGTTATAGCAGGAACCACCCTGGGTACAGCTACAGATGCCAATGGATTATACAATATTGATGTGGCTAGTGGTTCGGTTGTTCTGCAATTTTCATTTGTCGGATACGATCCCCATGAAACCATGGTTGGCGTGAGACGATCAATAAACATTGCGCTTTCGCCAACCCTGACATGGTTAGACGAAGTGGTGGTAATCGGCTATGGTACGCAACGCCGTGGAGAAATTACAGGCGCCGTATCGAATGTTGACCGAGAAGATTTCCAAATTGGTACAATACGAGATGCAGCACAACTTGTTCAGGGCCGCACCGCCGGGTTGCGCGTTGGCATTGTAAGCGGCGATCCTACGGCTGGTTCACAGATGTCATTGCGTGGCATATCTACTATCATGGCAAGCGCCGCTCCACTAGTGATTGTGGATGGAGTACCGGGTAGCCTGGCAACCGTGGCTCCTGAAGATATTGAATCCATCGACGTATTAAAGGATGGAGCCGCTGCCGCCATTTTTGGCACCAGGGCTACCAACGGGGTAATCCTGATTACCACCCGCAGACCCAGAGGCGAAGCATTGTCAGTTGAATACAGCGCCAGCATAGCCACGCAAACCATTTCGAACACGCTCGATTTCATGGATGCGGCAGATTACAGGAGGCGTATTGCCGAAGGGGTTCCTTTTATTGACCACGGATACGACACCGACTGGCTTGCCGAAATATCCAGAGATACCCCCCTCCAGCACGTACATAATTTATTAGTGCAGGGTTCTAAGGGTAGATCCACCTTTACGGCATCGGTAAATTACAGATATTTCGAAGGGATTTTCCTGAAGTCTGATAACGAAGACCTTAGATTAAGGCTCAATACAAATCATTCGTTTTTTGACGACAGGCTGCAGTTTAATATGAGCCTGATATCGAGAAATCAGAACTTCTGGACAGGTGGAGATGGATTTTCTTTTAACACCTATGTGTATCGTCAGGCGCTGATAAGAAATCCAACCGACCGCATCATGGACGAGGAAGGCAACTGGCAGGAAAGACCCAATTATTATTACGATAACCCGGTTGGCTTTATAGAGGAAACTCATGGGGGGAATCGTATCAGAACTAATATTTTTACAGGAACAATTCTTTTTACGCCTGTAGAAAATCTTAACCTCAGGTTGCTAGCTTCCTCCACTGCCAGCAATAACACCAGAGGATTCTATGAGACGAAACGGCATATTTCGACAACAAGACTTGGGCGCAATGGCTTCGCTTCGCGAGGCGCCGGAAGTTCGGAAACCCACCTGGTTGACCTAACTGCCGATTACAACCTCACTTTAGGGAATCACAGGTTTACCGCCTTAGCAGGTTATTCATTTCTACACTCTGTATGGGAGGATTACTGGATGCGGAACTGGGATTTCCCGACCGACGTGTTTCATTATAACCACTTGGCAATGGGAGCTGCCTTATCGCGGGGCGAAGCGCCAATGAGTAGTTCGAAATCCATGTCGCGACTTATTGGTTTCTTTGGCCGGTTAAACTACAATCTCCTGGATAGATACTTGCTTATGGCAAGCCTAAGGTACGAAGGCTCGTCAAGGTTTGGTGTAGGTAACAGGTGGGGGGCTTTCCCTGCTGTGTCCGTGGGATGGCGTCTGAGTCAAGAACCCTTTATCCGCGATGTTATTGGAGGGGTGGTTGACAACCTGATGATCCGGGCAGGTTATGGTATCACCGGTGTTGAACCCGGCGCCCCATACCTATCTTTAACCACTTTGGCATTTGGTGCCAGATTCCTGCACGAAGGAAGTTGGGTAAGAGGGCTGGCTCCTAATCGGAACCCCAACCCAAATTTACGCTGGGAGCGTAAAGAAGAAACCAACATCGGCCTGGAATTATCCATGTTCGAACATAGGGTAAATGCAAGCATCGATTTCTATCGCCGATTTACCAGCGATATGCTTTATAATTTTACTGTGCCCTCTCCTCCCCATCTGTTTACTACTATGCTTGCCAATGTTGGGCAAATGGAAAACTACGGAATTGAAGCATTCCTGGAATTTGTTCCTGTACGGAGAACTATTGGAAGGAATAATTTTGAGTGGAGGACCAATGTCAGCTATTCCACCAATTCAAACCGTCTGGTACGTCTGACCGATGATTTTTTCACTCTTCCCAGAGACTACTTCTGGGCCGGGGGTACTGGCGAGCCAATTCATAAAGCAACGCACCGAATAGTCATAGGCGGGCCAATCGGAGATTTTTTTGGATTCAAGAGTGTGGGTATTGATGACCAAGGCCGCTGGTTGATTGAAGATCCGAGAGATGGCTCAATTGTTCCTTACCGGGATGTACCTGAGCTCAAGCAAGTGCTTGGAAACGGGATTCCTGATCATGTTTTGGGATGGAACCACCAGATCCGCTATGGGGGTTTTGACCTGAATATTTCTATGAGGGGTGCGTTTGGGCACCAGATTCTGAATTTTGCCAGGCTATTTTACGAAAACCCGTTGAATACCCATTATAATATGCTTCGATCGGCATTCGATTATAGATTTGGTCAAAGGCGACTCAATGCCCCCCTGGCTTATGTTAGTTATTACATCGAAGATGGCGATTTCTGGAAAATTGACAATGTAGCCTTGGGTTACAGTTTTCATACGCCGGTTTTTCCCCGTGCACGGGTTTATGTTGCAGTACAGAATTTGCTCACAATTACAGGTTATAGGGGACTTGACCCGGAAGTTCCGTTTGTGGGTTTAAGTCCAGGTAATGACAGCCGCGACTGGTACCCCACAACAAGGACTTTTACGCTCGGATTGGTAGTGAACTTGTAAATTTTAACTAATAAATTGCAAATATGAAGAAGTTTAAAATATTCGCTTTAACACTGATAGTGTCCCTTGGCATAACCTCAAGCTGTACTGATTTGGAAGAAACCATGTATTCCGGTCTTGCTGCCAAGGATTTTGTTCCAACACCTGAAGACCTTGCCATGTTGATAGGACCAGCCTATAGCTCTATGAGGGCATTTGTGAGGGGTTTGAATACTTACTGCGACCTTCAGGAATTAACTGCTGACGCTATGGTAATTCCTGTACGACCTCATGGCTGGTATGGTGGCGGAATATTTCACCGCATGCATAGGCATGAATGGACAATTACTCAGGAGCAACTTCGTAACGTTTGGATGCAATGTATGACGACTATTAACCATACTAACAGGGTTATTTTCCAGATTGAATCAGGCGACATTCCGCTTACGGGTGATGTAAAAACCAAAACATTGGCAGAACTTAGAGGAATCAGGGCCTGGGTGCATTATCTCCTGATGGATGCTTATGGAAATATACCACTTGTAACTGATTTTGCAGATCCTAATCCTCCTCAACAGTTTACCCGCAGGCAAGCATTTGATTTCATCGAGAGTGAATTGCTCGAAATATTACCATACCTTGAAGACAGGGTAATCCCGGCTTCTTACGGAAGATTCACGAAATGGGCAGCACTGATGACCCTGGGCAGGCTATACCTGAACGCCGGAGTTTACATCGGTACTCCTCGCTGGCAAGATGTAATCAATGTTGCCGATCAGATCATCAATTCAGGTTTGTTTAGACTTGAAACAACCTACAGAGCGAATTTCATTACCCGTAATGAGGGGTCGCGCGAGAACATTTTTGTTGTTCCCTTTGACGATATTCTGGCAACAGGGTGGGCTCAACACGTGATGACCTTAGCTCCTCGACATAGGGAAGTACTGAATATGGTGGCTGCACCGTGGGGAGGGACTGCCGGCGTTCCTCAATTCATAGAGAACTACCATCAACACGATACCCGGAGGGCCGATACCTGGATAGGGGGGCCACAGCGGCACCATGCTACAGGAGCAGTGCTGTTTACTTACGATAATTGGCTGCCTGGAATTGGAAGCCCTTATACAAGTAACACAACAATGTACAATGGATTTCGTATTGGTAAATACGAAATTGCCGTAGGGGCACGGGGGAGTCTAAGCAATGATTTTGCAGTATTCCGCTACGCCGAAGTATTGATGAACAAAGCCGAGGCCTTGCTACGATTAGGACGGGCTGATGAAGCAGCCGCCCTGGTTACTCAGGTAAGGGAAAGAGCGTTCAGGGCCAACCCTGCTTACGCTGTTGTTACGGGAGCGCAGCTCCTTGAAGACAGCGGCTTTAATTTTGGCTGGTATCAATATGGGGCAGTTACCATCCCTGATCCCGACGTCGATATCATGTTTGGGCGCTTTCTGGATGAACTGGGTTGGGAATTTGCTCAGGAGGGCAGACGCAGGAAGGATTTAATCAGATTCGGTGTTTTCACTACCAAAACTTGGTTAAATAGAGGTACTCCGGCAAGTCCACACGAAATCATTTTTCCAATACCTGAAGCGGCCATGCTAACCAACCCCAACCTGGTACAAAATCCCGGCTATTAA
>DATIKA010000169.1:0-2963 GCA_035478055.1 Candidatus Limnocylindrales bacterium
TGCGGTCTCAAAGGACGATCCTGTGTTGTTAGCTGAGTTGGAATTTGCCAGGAATCAGGTATTTTTTTCCCGATATTATGAAGACGCCAAAGAGCTTGCCAAACGAATCACGTTGTGGTCAAAATCTTTGGACTCCAGCCACCGCTTTGTCATCGCTTCCGGTGGCGGGCACGGGATGATGGAAGCGGCGAATAAAGGTGCTATGGAAGCAGGAGGCAAATCCATCGGGTTGAATATCAGCATCCCGATGGAGCAATCATGCAATCAATATATTACCCCTGAGTTAAATTTTGAGTTTCATTACTTTTTTATGCGAAAATTCTGGTTTGTATATCTGGCCAAGGGGTTGATTATTTTCCCTGGCGGTTTCGGAACACTTGATGAATTGTTCGAGGTTCTTACGTTAATCCAGACCGAAAAGGTTAAAAAGCGTCTGCCCATTGTTATGTACGGTACTGCATACTGGAACCAGATCATAAATTTCGACGCGATGCTGAAGTATGGAGCAATCTCTAGAGATGATCTTGATCTGATTAAATTCTGTGACACGGTTGATGAAGCTTTTACTTACCTGAAAAACGAGCTTACAAAATGCTATCTTGCCGCTGAATAGACTAACAATGATTTTACGGTCTTACCTCTGTTGAATGAGGGGCAAACGACTTCTGTTATGCCATCATCGGTGATGATGAGTTTTTACTTGTCTGCAAGGATATTCTTGCATTCAATGAGCAGTAGCTGGTTTTAAGTGTCGTGATCCGGCTTACGTTGAGGGATATCCCCGGGAAGAAGGTAGGTGTAAAGATGACAAAAACGCAAATTCCACTGTCACTCATTTTGATCATATTGGTGCCGTTCTTGTTGATGTCTTGTACTGCTTCAGTTAAACCGGAGGTGGCGGACAACGAAGCACAAACACTTGAATACATTAAAATAACTGCAGCAGAGGCAAAGGTAATGATGGATTCAGAAGAGGTGATCGTTCTTGATGTGCGTACACCTGAGGAGTCCAAGGTAAGCCGCATTGCAGGGTCGCTGCTTATTCCCGATTACGAAATCGATAGATTGGCAGCTGAAAAGCTGCCTGATAAGGATGCAACGATACTGGTTTATTGCGCAAGCGGCAGACGCAGCGAAAAAGCATCCAGACAGCTGATCGAATTGGGCTATACCAACGTTTATGATTTCGGGGGCATCAATGGCTGGCCTTTTGAAACTGTAAGCGGAGATTAACGGCCGAGCCACGGGAGCCTGGTGACGAAAACTGACCCCGGGGACAAGAGATCCTGTTCCCTTGCCCCACTTTTCCCTGTCCCGGGAACAATGAGCGTGTTCTGTGGAGTTTTAAGTACACTATCTCATTCACGAAGACTGCATGAGTTCACTTGCTATCGCACAGATCGTAACTTTCCACAAGAAAATTTAAGTGAACAACAAAGGTTCTCAATGTTTTAAAAAACGGGAGGAGATGAAGTTGTTTAGTGGATTCCATGGAAAAATATTGGAGATTGATCTAACGACTGGGCTTCATCAGGAAACAGAAATCCCGGCAGAAGATTACCGTCGTTATTTAGGCGGCAGCGGTCTTGCTGCGAAAATATTTGATCAGCGGGGCTACGCTAAAGTTTCGCCCCTGTCCGAAGAGGCACCTTTGCTGATATTTACCGGTGTCCTGACAGGGTATAATGTGCCTACCGCTTGCAAGGCTGCGTTTTGCGGTAAGTCGCCGGCTACAGGGATATGGGCGGAAGCTGTAGTAGGCGGTTTCTGGCCGGCAGCTTTTAAAACATGTGGTTATGACGGGCTGATCGTTACTGGCAGAGCGGAAGGGCCTGTTTACCTTTATCTGGGTGATGGGAAACTGGCTATTAAAGATGCTGCACCTTTGTGGGGTGAAGATGTTTACGCCACAGTAGCAAAGATTCAGGCAGAACTTGGTGACGAGGTGAAGGTGGCGGCAATTGGACCAGCCGGAGAAAATCTGGCATTAATTTCCTCTGTTATGATTGATGGACATGATGCCAGGGCCGCCGGACGCTGCGGCATGGGCGCTTTGATGGGTTCAAAAAATTTGAAGGCAATCGCCGTGATGAAAAGCGATGGCTTACCGGCCATGCATGATAGCGCTGGTCTGACTGAAGAGCGGAAGCGGGTTTTGCCGGCCATCCGTGAGAAAGCTAAAGGATTAACTGATTTTGGTACGGCGGGCGGGGTGCCGGTAGTGGAAAGATTGGGCGATTTGCCAATCCGGAACTGGACTGGCGGCAGCTGGAGCGAAGGGGCCGCGAAAGTTTCCGGCATGGCTATGGCTGAATCTTACTTTGTTAAACATTACGCCTGTTTTGCCTGTCCGATTCGTTGTGGCAAGGAAATGAAGGTAACCATAGGGCCGCATGCCGGTACAGTTTCGCACGGGCCAGAATATGAAACTGTAGCTGGCTTTGGGGCAATGTGTTTAAATGATGATCCGACTTATATTATTGCAGCCAATGACCTCTGCAATCGCCTTGGGATTGACACCATTTCTGGTTCAGGGGTGGTGGCTTTTGCGATGGAGCTATATGAGCACGGGCTTATACCGGGTGATCTTTTAGGTAATTTGAAACTGGAATGGGGCAGCGGAGAGGCTATTCTCACCCTACTCAGGCAGATTGCCTACAGAGAGGGGATCGGCGAATATCTGGCTCAGGGTGTCAGGCGGGCAGCAGACTATTTTGGCCCTCTGGCCAGGGAGTTTGCAGTAGAGAGCAAAGGGTTGGAATTTGCGTACCATGATCCCCGCGCTTTTACCAGCATGGCTGTTGTTTATGCTGTCGGCAGCCGCGGTGCCTGCCACCTGGAAGGGCTGACCTATTTTAATGAAAACAGAGCGTTCCCTGCCTCGTTGATCGGCTTGCAGGATGAATTTGATCCCCATGGCAGTGAAAATAAAGCGCTGTTAGCAAGGACAATGCAGGATTATA
>DATIKA010000170.1:0-10452 GCA_035478055.1 Candidatus Limnocylindrales bacterium
TCGCGCTATCGCGAACCAGCCGGCGATGATTATTGCTGACGAACCGACAGGTAACCTTGATCCGGCAACCACCCTTGATATTATGAACATGCTGCTTGGCATAAACTTGTTAGGAACAACAGTTCTGGTTGCTACTCACAACCGTGATATCGTGGATCACTTCAAAAAAAGAGTTATCTACATGGAACGTGGTCGCATGATCGGTGACCAGCTGAATGGAGCGTACACTCATGTTTTTTAGTGGTGCACTTTATGTCCTGGCTGAAACTCTGAAAGGTCTCTATCGCAACAGGTGGATGTGTATTACCTCCACTGGGGTGGTGATGGTGACACTCCTTATGTTAGGGTTATTCATGCTGATAAACTTTAACATAACACATATTACAGGTGAAGTTAAAGAACAGGTGGAACTGGTGGTATTTATCGATGACGAGTCGGGCGAAGAGACAATCGCTCGTCTGCGTCAGAAGTTACTGACCCACAGCGCTGTGCAGGAGATTCGTTATGTTTCAAGCGCAGAACACATGAGGCGATTGCAGGGGCAATTAGGAGGGATGTTGGAGGGGTATGATTTGTTTGCCGAGAACCCCTTGCTTTCTTCTTACGAAATAAAGACAGTTGTTCCGGAAATGGTCATCTCGTTGGCGAGAGAACTTGAAAATTATCCCGGTGTTTTGACAGTGTTTTACGGCCAGGGGTATGTAGAGGATCTTTTTGCCGTTACCAGGGTTGCGCAGCTGATTGGCTTGGCTTTAATGGCCGGTCTTTCGGCAACTGCCATATTGTTGATTGCTCATACGATAAAATTAACAGTCCTGATGCGCAAGCGGGAAATAACGATCATGAAGTATGTAGGTGCTACTAACTGGTTTATCCGCTGGCCATTTATACTGGAAGGTTTTGTAATGGGTTTTATCGGATCTATTTTGCCCTTGGTTGCCCTATACTATATGTACCAGTATGCTGTGGAGTGGGTAGTTGTAAATAATTTGCCGTTTTTAAGTTTGCTGTCAGCACAGGTGGTGTTTCTGAACATCGCCACTTACCTGTTGCCACTCGGTACGGGACTGGGTGTGTTAGGCAGTGCTTTTTCAATGGGTCGATTTTTGCGAGTTTAGTTATAGAGAAAAAAGATGCTTGAAATTCAGGGAGGACAAGAAAAATGCCTGGTAGAAAACATCTCTGGGTAGTAGTGCTGTTTATACTGGTTTTCTTGGTCATTGTTCCAGCAGACCCCGCTTTTTCAAACATCCCCGACACGATAAGAGATAAGCAGCGGGAGCTGGAAGAGGTTGAAAAACAGCGGAGGGAAGAGCAAGGGGCTCTCAACCAGCGACTGAATCGTGAAGCGTCGCTAAAAGTAGAGTTGGAACAGCTAGGAAACCGCCTGCAAGATTTACAGCAGGAACTTGAGCGTCTGAACCTTGAGATTGGCATTGTTGTAAAGGAAATTGCCCTGGCGGAGCAAGCACTGGTCGAGGCGGAAGAACTGCTTAGTTATCGGGAAGACCTTCTGAGAATTCGCCTGAGAGCGATCCAGCAGCACGGTTTCGTTACATACCTGGAGGTTTTGCTTGATGTAAGCAGCTTCTCTGATTTTCTCACTCGACTGCATAATTTAAGGATCATCGCATCCAATGATATGCGCCTTTTAGAGGAGTTCCAGGCAGATAGGGATAATATCCAGACATGGAAAGATGAGTTGGAGCTGAAAAGAAGTAACCTTGAAAGTATGCGTCAGCAGGTAGCAGCGAACGAAGCTGAGATTGAACGTGCTACTGCCGACCGGGTAACTATTCTGGGTAACCTTCAAGGTGAGATCGCTCTGAACCTTAGGGCCATTCAAGACCTGGAGGATGAAGCACAACAGCTTGACAGCTTAATTCGCAGGCTTATAGCTGAGTCTAGCCAATTTTCCGGGTTAACAGGTGCTTTGCTGTGGCCAGTAGAGCCGCAGACCTGGATTAGTTCAGGATTTGGCTGGCGCCGAGACCCCTTTAGTGGCGCTCAGGCCTGGCATGGTGGTGTTGATATCGCACCACATGGTGGGGCTGCCAATTATATTCTTGCTGCCGAAGCTGGTAAGGTGATATTCGCGGGCTGGAAAGGCGGTTACGGAAACACCATCATGATCGATCACGGTGGCGGAACGGTAACACTTTATGCCCATATGAGCAGCCTACTGCTCGAAGCAGATGCGATTGTGATCAGAGGGCAACGTATCGGACGTGCCGGAACTACCGGTTTTAGTACCGGAGTGCATTTGCATTTTGAAGTAAGAGAATATCAAAAGCCATCTACGCGCAGTTTCCCGCGCGGTGGACCGGATCACCGCCACAATCCGATGACCTATTTCTAAAATAGTACTGATTGCCCTGGTAAGACTAACTCGGCCGCCGCTGCCTTAAACATGGCAGGCGCGGCTGGTTTAGTTTGTTGGCGGTAATGGTTTACCTCGGCCTGATCACACCCCATCTGTTTTTTTATGATATTATAGTTCCGCAAGCACCGAAACTGTCGCGTTTATATGGGCAGCCTGCAAAACCAGATTGGGGCAGGCTGCCTGGCATCTGTCGTTAAATTGCTACCTTACAATTGGAATGGGAGTTGATTGTAATGGAACGTGGTATCAAAGGAATGCTGCGTAAATGGGTGGTAGTTTTTATCCTTGTCATTATAAGCACCAACCTTATAAACTATTATATTTTTAACCATACAGCTCTAAATTTTGCTCCAAAGCCGCCGCTCGAAGCAATGGGGGACGAGACTAAACCCCGGGCTGCAGGAGAAGAGCTATCTATCATACAGGAAACGCTCGATGTAATTACTAAAAATTATTTCCACCCGGTAGATACAGACGTTCTCATTGAAGGTGCAGTACGGGGCATGATTATGAATCTTGATGATCCCCAGGTTCGTTTTTATAATCCCGATGAATTGCAAGAGTTTTTGCTGGATGCCAGGGGTATATTTGGTGGTATTGGGGTGCGTATAATTGAAATAGATCAAAGCATTGTTATTTTTGAAATAATGCCGGGAACTCCGGCCGAAGCAAGTGGCCTTAGCCCAGGGGATCGGATCAGACGAGCAGATGGATATGATCTGACCGGGCAGGGCGTAAACAGGGCTGTCGAACTGCTGCGCGGACCACCCGATTCAAATGTTACGATTACGATTGAAAGACCAGGATCAGATGAATTGATCGAATTAACTGTCGTGCGCGCTGAGATCAGGGTGATCACCGTGTCCAGCGAAATGCTGGAGGATGGTTTTGGTTATATACAAATAAGCAGTTTTGACAGTAGTACGGCCAATGAATTTACGGAACAACTTACGTCATTGGAGCATAATGGACTTGAGGCAGGGCTGATATTAGACTTGCGCAATAATCGGGGAGGGCTAGTCGACCAGGCTGTAGAGGTGGCAAAGCTGCTTGTGCCGGAAGGAGAAATAGTCAGGTTGGTGGGGAGAAACGAAGAAGTAAGGCAAGTGTATTATTCGAGCGCAGTGAAGAAACCCTATCCCATCGTGGTCCTTATAAATGAAGAATCGGCAAGTGCTTCTGAACTTTTGGCAGGTGCATTGCAGGACAGAGGAGCAGCGGTTCTCGTCGGAAAGAATACGTACGGGAAAGCTTCTGTACAGCATTTGGAATCCTTATCAGATGGGAGTGCCATTATGCTTACCGTTGCCAGATACCTTACACCATCCGGACATGACATAGATGAGCACGGTATCATGCCTGATTTTGAGGTTGAGGCACCGGAAGCGTTGCGTTATTATCGTTATTTTCTTCCCGGCAGTTTAGAGCGTGGCGCTTACGGGGCAGATGTTGAGCTGCTTCAGCGTATCTTGGTACAACTCGGGCATGACGTTGAGGTTGACGGTATTTTTGGTGAAAATACCGTCGTGGCGCTGTCAGATTTTCAGGCAGCATCGGGTATAGTGCAAAGTGGAGTATTTGATGATCAAACCTGGTTTGCACTACGTGAGGCTTTGGAGATAGCTTCACGCGAGCTCGACGAACAACTTAAATTTGCCCTTGATTTGATCCGTGGATCTGAAGTGCGAACCATAGTCGGAGGTAGCAATCGCTAGATGCAGCTTATCTTTGAATTAAGTCAGATATTTCTATCTACTTTTGTCCTGGCTCTGTTTATGCCATTTTTTTGGTTTGTCCTGTTTATAGTTTACTTGCAGTACAGACGGCTCGCTTTCACGGAAGAAAAGCTGTACGGCAGAACTATTAATCGTGTTGGAAGACAGATGTTATTTTCTATAGGGCTAGGTATTGTCGGTGGTTTTTTAGCCAGCCTGGCGTTGATTTTATTGGGGCTGTCCCTGGAGCAGATGGGTCTTTACTTTGTGTGGCCGGTCGCGATTCTGCTTATGCTAATCAATCCCCGTTACCTTTGTTTTTCTTACGCCGGTGGTATTGTTACCTTTGTGGTGCTGCTCATGCGTCACTTTATAATACCTTTTTTCCCACAGATGGCTGAATTCGCGTTTGTGGAGTCGTTGCTGAGGGTGCATATTCCAGCCCTATTGATATTAATTGGTCTGCTTCACCTGATGGAATCACTGCTTATATATCTCGGGGGCCACTGGGGCAGCAGTCCGATTTATTTGAAAAATGTTGATGGCACAGTTGTGGGTGCGTTTTCCTTACAGCGTTTCTGGCCTATACCATTAGCGGCTTTAACGGTCACCATTGTGATGCAGTCTGAGATTCTGGGCGTGGATATGCCTGGCTGGTGGCCGTTAATTCGATCCACATTGCAGCCTGGTTTTGGGCAGACCCTTCAATATATGATTTTTCCGGTGGCTGCCGGGCTTGGTTATGCCGATATAGCTTTTTCTTCCACTCCGCGGGAAAGGTCACAATCTTCGGCCAGAGACTTGGCAATCTATAGTACAGTATTGTTGGTAATCGCGCTTGGGTCTGCAATTTATTACTGGCTTATTTTGCCAGGTGTTTTGTTCGCTCCTATTGGGCATGAACTATTGATACTGTACAGTAAAAAACGCGAGCAAAGCAATCTGCCTTGCTATCAGTCGTCGTCATCAGGAGTTCAGCTGATGATGGTTTTGCCGGGAACTGCCGCTGCAGAAGCTGGTTTACTGGAGGACGACATCATCTTAAAGGTAAACAATGAACTGCCGCTCGATAATCAAGATCTCTTGCAAAAAATTGAGAACAGTTACTTTTTGGTCTTGTTGGAAGGCACCAGGAATGGTAATCCTTTTTCGATTGTTTTGAAAAAAAGGGGTTCTGGTAGTGCTGAAGAGAAGGATGTTCTTAAAACCAGGTTGCATTCGCAGTCGCCATATGCTTTGTTGCATGGCGGAGCTGCCCTTGGTTTGATCACTGCGCCTTCGTCTGGCTCTCCGGTTTATCTCGAAATTAGAAAAGATGTTACTTTGGTCGCACCGAGGCGCTTGTTACGGAAACTCAGATCCTGGTTTTCTTAAGCAACATTACTATTATGATCGTCGAATGCTAAATATCCCAGGTTGTTATCGCCATACTATACCCCAAGAAACTATTAAAGTGTGGTGGAAGTGTTGTTTGCCGCTGCTTTAGCTGCCTTTATTACCATATTTATCGCTGAGTTTGGTGATAAAACACAGTTGGTTTCGCTGACAATGGCTTGTCGTTATCCACCTCTCCAGGTGCTCGGAGGAGTGATGGCGGCTATGGCGCTGGTAATGGGGCTTGCTGTTGGGGTGGGAGGTGTCATTGGTACTTCCTTTCCAACAGCATTAGTAACAATTGTGTCTGGTCTGGTTTTTATCGCCATTGGTCTGTTCACCTTTTTCCGCAAGGAAGGAGCAGATCAGGAATGCTCGGGTAAATCTGGATTTTTCCAGACTATGATTATGATTTTTGTCGCCGAGTTTGGCGATAAAACACAGTTAACGGCGATGTTTCTTGCAGCAAGCCTCGGGTGGCCTCTGGCAGTTTTTGCCGGGGCCATGACCGCCATGCTGGTCAATCATGCGTTAGCCATCTATTTGGGCAGCCGTTATATATCCAGGTTGAATCCCCGTTTGCTCAAATACGGCACAGCGGTTTTGTTTGTCGCTATCGGGTTGGTTATTATATTTATATAGAACCGAACCAGGCCTGACTTTTACAGTTAGCATAGCATCAGAATTTAAAGAGATTTACCCAAGGCAAGAGGCGTTCAACAAGTTCCTGAAAAAGATATCAATATGGCATAACAAAATTCATATACTATCCAAGCGCGAAGAGACCCATAGTTTCAATGACTATGGGCTTCTCGCCTTTATTAAACTGTAAAAGTCAGGGCCCCAATTCAACCCTGCTATCATTTACCACATTGAGCACGGACTGAACTTATTCTGTATATGGTATAATTATGTGCGGTAGATATATGCCGTTTGGTGGGAGGTGCCGCTGTGGCCGGTGGCAGTGGCTTCAGAATAAAAGCTGATCATTGGCCTTCTGGTGATCAGCCGCAAGCTATCGAGGCGCTGGTGCAAGGCCTGCGTCAGGGCTGCCGCTATCAGACACTGTTGGGAGTAACCGGATCCGGTAAAACCTTTACCATAGCCAACGTGATTGAGCAGGTGCAACGACCGACATTGGTAATAGCTCCGAATAAAATTCTTGCCGCACAGTTATGCAGCGAATTCAAGGAACTGTTCCCGGAAAATGCCGTTGAATATTTTATCAGCTATTATGATTACTACCAACCGGAAGCGTATCTGCCCTCGACCGACACCTATATCGAAAAAGATTCTTCAATTAATGATGAAATCGACAAGATGCGCCATTCGGCAACCAGCTCACTTCTGGAGCGTTCTGACGTAATTATCGTAGCCAGCGTCTCTTGCATTTATGGGCTTGGTTCTCCCCAGGAATACCGTGATCAAGTTCTCTCGCTGCGCAAAGGAGGCCAAATCAGCCGTGACGAAATAATCAGCCGCCTGGTGGATATACATTACCAGCGCAATGAAATTGATTTTCATCGGGGTACTTTTCGGGTCAGGGGAGATGTCCTTGAAATTATTCCGGCATCTCATTCTGAGTCGGTTCTGCGCGTGGAACTTTTTGGCGATGAAATAGAGCGGTTACGCGAGATAGATCTTTTAAGTGGAAAAGTAATCGCCGATCGCACTCATGTGGCAATATATCCTGCTACACATTATGTTGCCTCTCCTGAACGGCTGCGAAGTGCGGTTGCGAACATCGAAAGTGAACTTCATCAACGTCTTTCTACTTTAAAGAACGAAGGTAAGCTTCTCGAAGCACAGCGTCTTGAACAGCGGACTGGTTTTGATCTGGAGATGATGCAGGAAATTGGGTTTTGCAGCGGTATTGAAAATTATTCACGCCATCTTGATGGTCGCCCGGCGGGCAGCCGACCAGCAACTTTATTTGATTACTTCCCTTCGGACTTGCTTGTGGTAGTGGATGAATCGCATATTACAATACCGCAAATAAACGGAATGTACCGTGGAGATTTGTCTCGTAAAAGTGTTCTGGTTGATTTTGGGTTCAGGCTTCCTTCGGCCCTGGATAACCGGCCGTTGCGCTTCGATGAATTTGAAACATTGGTCAATCAAACTATCCTGGTATCAGCTACACCTGGCCCATGGGAACTGGAGAAAAGCGAAGTAATAGCGGAGCAAATTATTCGGCCGACCGGCCTGGTAGATCCGGCAGTAGAAGTGCGTCCGGCAACTGCTCAGGTGGATGATCTTTATGGTGAGATAAGGCAACGTGTTGAATTGGGTCAGCGAGTACTGGTTACAACGATGACTAAACGGATGGCCGAGGATTTAACTGATTATTATCGCAAAATGGGGATAAAGGTGCGTTATATGCATTCTGATATTGGTGCACTGGAACGAATGTCGATAATCCGGGGGCTGCGTCTCGGTGAATTTGATGTTCTGATTGGCATTAACTTGCTCCGTGAAGGGTTAGATCTTCCTGAAGTTGTCCTCATTGCCATTCTGGATGCAGATAAAGAGGGTTTTTTGCGGTCCGATCGTTCCCTGATCCAGACTATTGGACGTGCTTCAAGGAATGTTGACGGCAAAGTAATTATGTACGCAGAGGTTGTAACCTCGTCCATGCGCAGGGCAATTGACGAAACAGAACGCCGCCGCAGCAGGCAGTTGGCTCACAATCATGAACATGGTATTACCCCGCGTACTATTATCAAACCAATTCGTGCTCTGATCGAAGCTACCACTGTGATGGAAGAAACGCCGCGCTATCTGGAAGGTGAATTGATGCAACTGAATAGCGAACAGCGCCGTAAAAAAATCAAAGAACTGAGCCGACAGATGGCGCAGGCATCGAAAGAGCTGGCTTTTGAAAGAGCTGCTGAATTGCGCGATATAATATTTGAATTAGAAAAATGACGTGGCACTACAATTAAGCCTGCAACCCGGGTATCGGGCAATCACTGAAAGCTGCGCTGTTCAGTCCCTGCCAGATCAATTGAAAAATATAGTCCCGAAGAAGAGAAGGTCTTACGTCAGAGAATTACCGGAGGTATTTACCCGGTGTAAGCGAAAGCATGACTACATCCCAAACGAGGTGGCCTGTTTGTCGTCAGGAGAAATTATCATTCGCGGTGCCAGGGAACACAACCTAAAAAATGTTAATATATCCCTACCCCGCAATAAACTAATTGTTTTTACAGGACTCAGTGGTTCAGGTAAGTCCTCTCTGGCTTTTGATACGATTTATGCTGAAGGGCAGCGGCGTTATGTTGAGTCACTTTCGGCTTACGCCCGCCAATTCCTCGGCCAAATGGACAAGCCTGACGTGGATCAAATCGAAGGTCTGTCTCCGGCAATCTCTATCGATCAAAAAACAGCCTCACGTAACCCACGTTCCACAGTGGGCACAGTAACTGAAATATATGATTATATTCGATTACTTTTTGCCCGTATCGGTCAGCCTAATTGCCCTGGTTGCCAGAAGCCAATCAGCCAGCAGACTGTTCAGCAGATTGTAGACCAGGTGCTCAGTTTGCGAGATGAAACGCGCATCCAGATACTTGCACCTTTGGTACGCGGGCGTAAAGGAGAATATTCGCGACTATTCGAAGAAATGAGTCGTAAGGGTTATATAAGGGTAAGGGTTGACGGGGAAGTGCACGAGCTGGAGAATGAAATAATTCTCGATAAAAAGAAGAAACATACGATCGAAGTGGTTGTTGATCGGTTGGTTATCCGTGCCGGAATCCAGCCCCGTTTAGCTGATTCTTTGGAGACGGCGCTTAAGCTAAGTGAAGGCCTGGTCATTGTCCAGGAGATTGATGGCACAGAGCAGTTGTTTAGCGAAAACTTTGCGTGTGCCGATTGTGGTTTTAGTTTTGATGAGATCAGCCCGCGTATCTTTTCATTCAACAGTCCCTACGGAGCTTGCCCTGACTGTAGTGGCATCGGCACCAGAGCCGAATTTGTTGCAGAACTTGTAATCCCTTACCCGGAACTGTCACTGAGCGAAGGGGCCATCCACTCCTGGGCCGGGCAGAATTACTATAATCAATTTTTGACAGCGGCAGCAAAAGCCTGGGGTGTCGACATGGATCTGCCCTTTCAGGATTTGGAACCAGCCTTACAGCAAAAGATATTTTATGGTTCTTCGGAGGCGATAAGTTTTCGCTATGTAAATATTTTTAACCGGGCACGCTCTTACCGCAAGGCTTTCCCTGGCGTGCTCAAACTTTTAGAACGTCGTTACGAGGCTACTGTTTCCGAAGACATGCGAACCGATCTTTCTCGTTATATGCAAATTAAGCCATGCATTTCCTGTAATGGATGCCGTTTAAAAGAATCGAGCCTGGCTGTAATGCTTGGTGGCTGCAACATCGCCGAAGTAGCAGCTATGACTGTGGATCAGGCATTAGAGTATTTTAAAGGTCTGCAGCTTACGGCGCGGGAACAGCATATTGCCCGACAGGTCCTTAAAGAAATAATGGCGCGCCTGCAATTTTTATATAATGTAGGTTTGAAGTACTTGACTCTTAACCGGGCGGCGGCTACCTTGTCAGGTGGTGAGGCACAGCGCATTCGGTTGGCCACCCAGATCGGCTCAGGACTGACCGGAGTGATCTATATTCTGGACGAACCGAGCATCGGGTTGCATCAAAAAGATAACGCCAATCTGATTGAGACTCTGAGGGCACTGCGCGATCTCGGTAATACCGTTCTGGTAGTGGAGCATGATGAAGAAACAATGCGTAGCGCGGATCACATCGTTGACATTGGACCCGGTGCCGGAGCCGCTGGCGGAGAGATTGTGGCTCAGGGTGGTATAGAGAGCATCATGGCTGCTCCGACCTCGATAACCGGCGATTACCTTGCCCGAAGGAGATTCATTGCTGTTCCGGATCAGCGGCGCAGGGCAAACTCGCGCTGGCTCTGGATTCGCGGTGCGAAAGAACACAACCTCAAAGAAAT
>DATIKA010000171.1:0-1590 GCA_035478055.1 Candidatus Limnocylindrales bacterium
AATGAACAACCATATCAAAAACGGATCTGAGTTCACAGGCCCTCTCTGTGCATGGCGCCTGATAGACCTGGGCATCGCCCTTGGTTCTGCGGTAAAAACAGCTTCACTGTTCAACGCCGATAACCGCATCATGTACCGCATTGGTGTAGCCGCGCTTCGCAAAAAATTGATTACCGGCGAAATAGCCATCGGTGTACCGCTTTCAGCTACCGGCAAAAGCATTTACTTCGATCGCTGAACGCGTCGTTAGTTCTCGGCTAGCCATTTAGCCCGTTTTTTTCTCTTGACATATTGAATAACCCATGGTAGAGTTCTCAGCAACAGAATAGTTTTGCCCCGATGACAGGAACTAGTAACCTGGATCAGGATCGACTCAGAGAACCGGATGGAGGAGGTTAAACCTTCCAAAGCTGAAATTCCGGCGTCGTAACCCCTGGCGAATGGCTCCTGGAGGGACCGGCTGAAAGTGCTTCGCGCATGAGTAGACCCGGTCGGAACTTTCACCGTTAAAAGAAAGCAGGTTTGGTCAGCTGATACTCAGCTTTCCGTACTTGATCGAGTGACCTGTATTAACAGGTAACCAGGGTGGCACCACGGATAACTCTCGTCCCAGGACGAGGGTTATCTTTATTTTTAATCAAATTTATTAATCAAAAAAGGAGGCTTCAGATTGATGAAGGAAAGAAAAATTATATTATCGGAAAAGGAAATGCCCAAAAAGTGGTATAACATTCAGGCCGACATGCCCACCCCAATGCAACCGCCGCTAAACCCTGTCACCAAAAAACCGGCCGGCCCGGAGGATTTAATCCCCCTCTTCCCGATGGCTCTCATCGAGCAAGAAGTAACTCAGGAGCGCTGGATTAACATTCCCGAAGAGGTGCTCGAAATCTATGCCCTTTGGAGGCCCAGCCCGCTTTACCGCGCATACAACCTGGAAAAAGCACTCGGCACTCCGGCCCGTATTTATTATAAAAATGAAGGCGTAAGCCCGGCCGGCAGTCACAAACCAAACACTGCCATTGCGCAAGCTTACTACAACAAACAGGCCGGCGTAAAACGCCTCGCCACGGAAACCGGAGCAGGACAGTGGGGCAGCGCCCTCTCCCTGGCCTGCAATTACTTCGATCTTGCCTGTACTGTTTACATGGTAAAAATCAGCTACGAGCAAAAACCATATCGGCGGTCGCTGATGGAAGTATGGGGCGCCGATGTTCACGCCAGCCCAACGAACCTCACCCAATCCGGTCGGGATGCCCTGGCCAAAGACCCAGGTTCTTTGGGCAGTCTGGGCCTTGCGATCAGTGAAGCGGTGGAAGATGCTGCGGGCAGGGCGGATACCAACTACGCCCTGGGCAGTGTGCTGAACCATGTCATGCTTCACCAGACCATCATCGGTCTGGAATGCAAAGAACAATTGAAGATGGTCAACCACTACCCCGACTTCGTAATCGCCTCCTGCGGCGGTGGAAGTAATTTTGCCGGCATCAGTTTCCCCTTCTTGCACGATAAAATCAGCGGCGATCGGCAGGTTCGCGCTATCGCGGTCGAACCCGAAGCATGCCCCACTTTAACCAAGGGCGCGTTTAC
>DATIKA010000172.1:0-4338 GCA_035478055.1 Candidatus Limnocylindrales bacterium
AAGATGCCGTAAAAGCAGTCTTTAGCCCGGCAACTTCCTGCCTGACGGTGAAACCTTTCCCCCTCAGATAACCGGCGATCAGACCGGCGGCAAATATCTCTTCCCCGCCCAGTTCGGGTTGACGGTAAATAGCACGCGCCATGCTGATCAGCTGATCTTTTTCTTCTTCTATTATCTGGTGAATCGAGTGCCACTTACCCATTTCGTCAAACTCCAATCAATTGTTAAGTTGAATTTCCGCATATACTGCCATGCATGGGTTACCAACCGCAACATATGTCTTGAAGGCTACCGGATTGAGGATCACCGAAAATATTGTAGCGTCCCTGTTTTTTTCTCCTTCAGCATGCAAGCAAATGGAATAAGGGCTGTTTTTATGATCACGCAAAATATCAACCAGTGTTCCGGATTGCCAGGGACCTTCCCTGCATACAATTGCCAGCTCCTGCAGCCGTTTGTAGCGGGTAAGCGAAAGGCTGGTTGCATTCCGTTCCATATTCTTCATCTGCGGGTTGACATAGTGGTTGGTATGAAATACCAGGTTCCCGGTCGGAATGAACTGTTCGGCAGTGGCCGATGTTTCCAGGTTACCCATCCGGCCATCGGCATGAACCAGCAGGTGATTATAACCTCCGGATCTCCGGGCCGTGGCAGCCATCGTTAGCGCTTCTTCCAGGGTCACCGCTTCAAGGACTGCCCGGGCCGCAAACATTCGGGGCACTCCTACCCGGCAGTCAGAAGGAGAAACAGAATTAACCCCCTGGGCAATACCTGCTTCATTCATCCCCACTGCAGCCAAAAACGGAGCAGCCGTAACGCTGACAAAAGCCGGCTTTCCGCTCGGCCTGCCGTAAATGACAATTACTGCTTCAGCATCTTCTGCATACCAGTCCTCATTATGGCCAAGCAGTGCCCCGCCGCAGGGATCTGCAATGCCGACCGAAGTACAAGCCGCGGGCGGCTGCAGTTCCAGTGCTTCTTCGAGGGCATTGAGAAAAAAAAGGTCTTCGAAATCTTGACCCGAACCGTCAGCCATACCCTGCAGCTCTTCAACAAAATGCGGAAATATCTCGCTGGCGGCCTCCAGAAAGCCGCGAGGCAGAACCCAGCTTCCAGGCCATCCCTCCCGAGGGAGGCTCCGGCGGTAATTGTCAACCGAGTAACCGATCAGCGCGCGGGCGCATTTGCCTATACTGTACCCGATCTCATAGTGGCTGCCTTCCGCGTTGATAATCAGCAGTTCCTTCATGCCCCTACCACCACTCGTTATTCCTCCTGTCCCGGGTCAGGTCTGAGGCAGTAATCGCGTTCCAAGACCTCCTGCGGTTCAAGTCTGTACCCGTTGCCTTCATCATTGTCGTAGATATATTGCCGGCCTTCTTCCTCTATAATTACCTGGAAACGATCCTGGTAACTGACAAGGCATTCATAACTACCATCCCGCCTGGCCGGTAACTTGGACAGGGCATTGGATCCTTCGATATTCGGAAAGCGCTTCAGCTCAATGACCGGCGGTTCCGGAGGCTTATATCCTTCAAAGGTTATTCTACCCCGCACAATTCCAGCCTGGTCAAGTGCATAGACACGGTTACACTTTTCACCTTCCCGAAGTTTCAGCACCCATTCGGCAGATTTATAGCGCCTGGCGCCAGGTGCGGCGACAGCATAGAGCAGGTAATTTCCAGCCGGAAGATCAAGGGAAAATTCGCCCCTGCTCCCGGTAATTGTTTCAGCGGCATAAGCTTCAATCAGAACGTCGCCCACCGGGTCATGCTCGCCGCGGAACACCCGAATCAGGGCCCCGGGCAGCGCCTCTCCGGTCAGCGAATCGTAAATATGCGCATCCAGCTTGACCTTCGCAACCGGCTCAAGCTCGATAGCGGCAGTCCCGCTCTGATCCGGCGTGTAAACAGTCCGCCGAAAAGCCGCAAATTTTTCAGGCAGCTCGTAGAGTGGATACTGTTCCTGAACGATCAGAACCGTTTCCGGAGTGCAGCTCAGTTCAAAAGTTCCGTCTTCGCCGGTCAGTGCAGCAGCCGTGCAGTTGAACCGGGTCATAATATCGCCTTTGATCTGCCGGTCCTCCTCATAGTAGCCTGCGCAAACCATGTATGAGAGGTCAGGTTCATGATTGGTTATTTTACCTTTGATCAAAACTTCAGGCTCCGATTCGATCTGAAAGGTAAACTTTTTCAACGGGATAGCGCTGCGGTATACCTCATCGATCAAGAGCAGCGGCGCCAGCCAGCGTATTCTGATAAAGTTCTCAGTCCGTTCGCTGATGAAAGCCCACCCTTTTTCCATATTCAGCTCAATTGGCGGCTGAAGCAGGTAAGGCAGTTTGAACTTCCGCATCGCTTCAACCGGCGTAAGAAGCTGGTATGCCTCTTCACCGCAGAGCAAACATTCACCTTCTCCGGCTTCGGCATCGACCAGGGTGAGGCTCCTCGGGGCCATCCCGGGCGGAAGGTCATGCGACAAATGCAAAAAACTCGATTTAACTGCTGTTTCACTGATATTCCGGGCATCGGGAGCCACACGGTAGTAATCGCCCCAACTGAAGATATCCTCGCCATAAGGGGTAATTTCCTCGACATACCGGCAACGATAATAGTATTTTGACGCTTCCATTGTCTGCACGGTAGCAGAACTGCGCTGCCAGCGCTCTTCAGGAATCTCGACTGTCAGGCGCTCAAGCGGCGCAGCTCCCTCATACGAAGCAGGCATGGCCGCACCGGTATGCTTTCGGCAAACCGGAACAAAGGCCGGATCGCCCAGGAGCACCTGCTGGTGAAGGGCATTTGCCGTTCCCCAACGATATTTGCGGTATGCTTCGGGATTTTTTTGCAGCAGGGTCAAAGCATGCAGGCTGATCACATGACGCATCTCCTGCACCGCTTCGCCAACGCTTAAACCTTTGAGTAAAAGAGCTTCCATGAAAACGCTATAGGTTGAAGTGGTATATTGCAGATCTTCGATCGTTGCCCCGCCTACGAAACAGATCGCCCCCTTTTCAACAAATGAAAGCCCGATTACCTGGCGTGAATCGACCGGCACACCCTCCCAGGTTAAACCTTCATCGGTAGAATACCAGTAAGGCACCAACCCCACAGTAGAACAGGCGGAAGCGTAGGCAACCAGGGGAGGCAACAGCGGCAGATCCAACCGCTCAAGAGAGCGACCATGCGTGTGCAGGCCTTCGGGGCCACCATGCCCGGTATAGAGAAAAAAATCGGTTTCGGCAAGCGCAGAACTCACTTTTTTGTAGTGTGCATCCCGGTCTCTCAGCTGCCGGACATTGAAACCGGCATCCTTCAGCAGCGGTGTTAGCTGGGCATCAATCAGCGCATCATCGGTAGAAAAAATAATTCCTGTTTCTACGTGCGGAGTGGCTACGATTAAAACATCACGCCCGCTGCGATTAAGGTAGCTCTGAATTTCTTTGAACCGCTTGGTGCTGATCAACTGGGCAGAAACCCCGCCGCAGCTGTTCTGCATCAGCCGCCCTTCAGCCAGGTCAAATAAGAGATCTGCGTTAAGGCGCAGGTGTATATCCCTGATCATCTCTTCAGTAACCGACCCGATTCCCTTTTTTTCTGCATAAAAAAAAGGAATTGTTGCCGGTGAAGCCAGAACCACCTGAAAGCGTGGTTTAAGGCCGGTTTGCCGGACCATCGTTTGCATATTCTTCTCGATCACCTGCGGATCAGGTTCCTCACTCTGTGCATCGAAAGGAAAAACCGGGCGATAGGAGGCAAGTATCAGTAGTTGAAGGCTTAACCCCTTAGTCCACAGTTCGCCTAATGATTCACCACGGTCTGTATCCCACATCAGGTCGGCGGAATTGTAGAGCACCAGGTAATCCGAAGCAAGCCCGCTATTCTCCATAAAAGATAGCATTTGACAGTCGTCTTCGATTATGGTCCACTTTTCTTTCAATACCGGTTCAACAATATTTTCAAGCGAATTTGCGGACCCGATCCAGATCAAGGGCAAATCTTTAACGCTTGCCAATGGCAGGTATTCAGTAACCGAAAGCGCTATAAAGTAAAAGCCCAGGCGTACCGCCAGAGTTGCCGCTTTCAGACTATCGACCGGCGAGTCGGCGGCAGCGGCACAGATCCCTTTCGGCTGTCCAAAGCGGGCGACGGTGGAATTAAAATCACTTCGCCCGCCCAAGGGATCGGAACGCCACTCCGAACCGGTATTAACAATGGAAGGAACAATCTCTTCCAATCCGGTCGTGTTTACAAAAGTCATGGGGATCCGGGCAGCCAGTAGCGCCAGGGCTTCAGTCTCTTCATCAAGCCGATCCGGATCGATAAAATAAACTTCACG
>DATIKA010000173.1:0-1508 GCA_035478055.1 Candidatus Limnocylindrales bacterium
ATTATTACGATAAGGGGTCAAAAGGAGCGCTGATAGTTGCAAAGAGCGATACCCGACATTCTAATGGGAAAAAACTTTTCACCAGCATTATAACAATTCTTGGAAGACTCGACGGCGGCTTCGGCGGTGAAGATGCGCCCAGTCAGGCATTTGTTTTTCCCGACAGAAAGCCGGACTTTGAAGTCGATGCCTTACCCTCGCCTGATCAGCCTCTTATCTACAGATTGTCAGGGGATATTTTCCAGCTGCATGTTGACCCTCAATTTGCACGCATGGCAGGTTTCGAGAAGCCTATAATGCACGGTCTTTGCACATACGGCTTTGCCTGTCGCGCATTGATGAAAAGCCTGATCCCGAACGTCCCGGAAAAAGTCCGCCGAATTGCATGCAGGTTTTCTCAGGCACTCTACCCCGGCGAGCCAATCAGGACGCTTATATGGAAAACACAAGAAGGTAAATCTCTGTGGAAGACGATTAACGCAAAAAGCGGCGAAGTCGTTATTGACAGGGGTATATTTGAGTACGGAGATCCCCATCCTGTTGACATTCGTTTTGACGGGCGGGTTGCGATAGTGACGGGTGCTGGTGGCGGTTTGGGGCGGGAATACGCTTTGGAGCTGGCCCGTCGTGGGGCGCGGGTTTTGGTTAATGATTATGGTGGTTTTCGTGATGGTTCTGGCGGTGGTTCCAGAGAGATGGCGGATCGTGTTGTTGGGGAGATTCGCGCTATGGGTGGTGAGGCGGCTGCAAGTTATGACAGTGTTTCCACGTTGGAGGGTGGTCGTAATATTGTAAAGGCTGCGATTGATGCATTTGGTCGGGTTGATATATTGATTAACAATGCTGGCATTTTGCGTGATCGCAGTTTTGGCAAGATGGAGTTTGAGGATTGGGAGGGAGTGATAGGTGTTCATTTGCATGGTGCTTTTAATGTGACCCAGCCAGCCTTCAGGGTGATGCGCGAGTTGGGGTATGGGCGTATATTGTTTACTATATCAGCTGCTGGTCTTTACGGCAATTTTGGTCAGGTTAATTATTCTGCGGCGAAGATGGGTCTTGTGGGGATGATGAACGCGTTGAAGTTGGAGGGCGAGAAGTACAACATCATGGTTAATGCTGTTGCGCCGATAGCTGCCACTCGTCTTACTTCCGATATTTTACCTCCTGATATGCAGGATAAAATGAAACCGGAATACGTTTCTCCAATTGTTGTCTTTTTATGCTCAGATGAATGTAGAAATAGCGGTAACATTTATAATGCGGGCATGGGATTTTACAACAGGGTGGCACTGATGACCGGGCCGGGTGCTGTTATAGGTGGCAAAGAAAACACCCCGTCTGCAGAAAATGTCTCGATGAACATAGATAAAATATTAAATATTGCCGATGCAAAAGAGTATAAAAATTTAACTGACATGGCGACAGATTTTATGAGTGCTTATCAACAGAAACCAGATAGAAAAGATGTCTTAACCGACAAAGGGCTGAAAAACGCCAGGGCGGTTTTT
>DATIKA010000174.1:0-11306 GCA_035478055.1 Candidatus Limnocylindrales bacterium
GGTTAGCGATTCACAAAGCCAGTTTAAAGCGACTCTGGACCGTTGCTGTCGCAAAAAAATAGCATTACACGAACGCTCACAGGTAGATGAAATAATAGATGTTTTGAAAAATGAAAAATTTATTGTCGAAAAGGTAATTCGAAGCCAGCGGAAACGTCAACCATGGGCACCGTTTACGACCAGCAGCCTGCAGCAGGATGCTTCTTCAAAGCTTGGTTTTACCAGTCGTAAAACAATGAGCATTGCCCAGCAGCTTTATGAAGGGATCAATATCGGCTCAGGGGAGACTGTGGGTTTAGTCACCTATATTCGCACTGACTCAACCAGAGTGTCCACGCAGGTTCAGGAAGAAGCACGTGCTTTTATTGCTGGTAAATACGGAGCTGATTTTGTACCTGACAAACCGCCCGTTTACAAATCCCGAACAAGTGCCCAAGAGGCACATGAAGCGATACGGCCGACATCTGTTGGGCGGGAACCTGAATTAATTCAGCAGTACTTAACACGCGACCAACAACGCTTGTATAACCTGATCTGGTCGCGTTTTTTGGCCAGTCAGATGAGCCCTGCAGTTCATGATCAGATCAGGGTACTGATCAATGCCGGAAATTTTACATTCAAAGCCGTTGGTTCCACTCTGCGCTTTTCCGGGTTTTTAAAGCTCTATCAGATTGAAACCCAGGAAAAAGAAACAATACTACCGGATATGGAAGAGCAACAGGAGCTGACTCTCAGGGAGTTCTTACCGGAGCAGCATTTTACTCAGCCGCCGTCGCGTTACAACGAAGCGTCACTGATTAAAACTCTTGAGGAAAAAGGGATCGGACGGCCGAGCACATACAGCCCGACTATTGAAACCATCCAGAGCCGTGGTTATGTGATCAAAGAGAACAAATCGTTTGTTCCGACAGAGCTTGGGTTTGTCGTGGTAGCATTAATCGTAAGTTATTTTCCGGAAGTAATTGATATTGATTTCACTGCGAATCTGGAGCAACAGCTGGATGACATCGAAGAAGGCAAACGGGAGTGGCTGGCTGTTATCAGAGATTTTTATGACGGTTACTTCAAGGAGCAGTTGTCTGTAGCCGAACAAAAAATCGTGAAGATAGAAATCGAGCCGGAAGTCAGTGATCAGTTATGCCCACAGTGCGGGAAACAGCTGATTTACAAACGCGGTCGTTTTGGACTTTTCCTGGCTTGCCCCGGTTACCCGGACTGTAAGTACACCCAAAAAATTGTTAAAGAGACAGGAGTTGTTTGCCCACTTGATGGGGGAGCTCTTGTGGAGAGGAAGACAAAAAAAGGACGCATTTTTTACGGTTGCAGTAATTATCCTGCATGCAATTTTTCCCTCTGGAATAAGCCTTTGTCTGCAAAATGCCCGCGATGCGAATCAATCATGACAGAGGTTTGGCGTGGTAAAAAGAAGGTTAGCCGTTGTCTCAATAAAGATTGCGGCTATGAGCCTACCATGACACCTCGCAAAACAGTAAAAGAGAGTTAATCAAAACAGAATAGATTTAATTTTTTAAAAAAGGATGCTATTTGGTTACATCTAGTGTATAGTTATATTTAAAACGAGGGTATTGGGCGATGGATGACTGGTTGGAGCGGTTTTTAGTCTACCTCGATGTTGAAAAGAACGCCGCACCACTGACTTTACAGGGATACCGGAATGACATACTTCAGTTGTTGAGTTTGTTGAACAGAGAATCGAGCTGTATCGAAGAAGTGGATCACCATCGGCTGCGCCTTTTTCTTGCCTGGCTGAAGGAGAGTGGTTATAACCGCCGTTCAGTTGCGCGTAAATTGTCTGCAGTGCGTTCTTTCTTGTTTTTTTTGCAGAGGGAAGGCTTGATCAGCACAGGAAAATGGTCAGCTGTTTCCAGACCGAAGCAGGGCAGGGCACTGCCGCATTTTCTCTATTATCATGAAGTAGTAGCATTGCTTGAGGCTCCGGACTGTAGGACTTTGCTTGGTTTTCGGGATCGGACCATACTGGAGCTGATTTATGCGAGTGGGTTGCGCGTGAGCGAATTGACCGGTGCAAACATAGATTCGCTGCAGTTGGAACGAAGACTGATCAAAGTTAGCGGCAAAGGTGGCAAGGAACGCATTATTCCATTAGGAAGAGTCGCCGCTGGTTTTCTTCAAGAATATCTCGATAAGATTCGACCCTCTCTGGTGGAGCGCAGTGATGATGAAAAGCCGGCTAGAGCAATGTTTTTGAATCGGTGGGGAAAATCCTTGAGCGATCGCGGCGTGCGTTACATGTTCCAAAAGTACATTCGGCAGGTTTCTCATAAAGAAGGAATTACCCCCCATTCATTGCGTCATTCTTTTGCCACCCATCTTTTGGAAGGTGGGGCTGACTTAAGAGTAGTACAGGAGCTGCTGGGGCATGTTAGTATTTCAACAACGCAAATTTATACTCACGTGACCAGGGAAAGGTTGAGTGAAGTTTACCGGATGGCGCACCCTCGAAAATAGAATTAAAAATTGTTTGTTTAGTCTGGTTATAACGCATTATGTGACGCAACTGGCCCGGGAAAAAGCATTTTAAAATAAATGTAGATGGAGCGGTCACTTAAAGAGGTGTCGAATGTATGTTTCAGGGGACAACAATCATTGCGGTTAAAAGTGGAAGCAGGGTGGCGGTGGCCGGAGATGGCCAGGTTACTTTCGGAAACAGCACAATCGTTAAACACAGCGCCAGGAAAGTTCGCCGACTCTACGAAGGTCAAGTAATAGCCGGTTTTGCTGGCGCAGTGGCCGATTCACTCACCCTTTGTGAGAAGCTTGAGGGTAAATTAGAAAACTACCAGGGCAACCTGATCCGGGCAGCGGTAGAGTTAGCCAAGGAATGGCGCACCGATCGTACGTTGAGAAGGTTGGAAGCCCTATTAGTAGCAGCGAGCAGTGATACGTTACTGATGATTTCCGGAACCGGAGAAGTGATTGAGCCCGACGATGGTATCGCTGCAGTGGGTTCAGGAGCTCCCTATGCTTTAGCGGCAGCAAAGGCGTTGTTAAGAAATACTGAACTCGAGCCGGGGCAAATTGTCAGCAAAGCAATGAAAATAGCTGCAGAGATATGTATTTATACTAATGATATCATCATTATCGAAGAACTGTAGAAAGGTTGAAATGACACATGATGCTCACGGAAGGATTAACTCCGCGTGAAATAGTTGCCGAGCTGGATCGATACATTATTGGCCAGGAAGACGCGAAACGCTGTGTGGCGGTGGCACTGCGCAATCGATACCGACGCAAGAAGTTACCGGAAGATTTACAGGAAGATATTATTCCAAAAAACATCATCATGATAGGACCGACCGGCGTCGGAAAGACAGAAATTGCCCGCCGCTTGGCTCGTCTTGTAAATGCGCCATTCGTTAAGGTTGAGGCAACCAAGTTTACCGAAGTTGGCTATGTTGGACGGGATGTTGAATCGATGATCCGGGATTTAGTCGAGACATCGATCAGGATTGTCCGAAACGAGCTTATGCTTCAGGTGCAGGAGAAGGCAACCCGGAATGCCAATGAGCTGCTGCTTGATGTTATCATTCCGTTGCCCAAAAAAATGCGACGGTCAACAAACCCGCTCGGTTTTCTTTTTCAGTCTGCCTCTGTGCAGGAAGAAAGCGGTGTTGACGATATAAACCACTTGGAAACTGTGCAGCGGGCCCGCGAGGAACAGAAGTTAGTCAGGGAACGATTGTTCAGGGGTGAACTTGAGGAGCAGCTAGTTGAAATTGAAGTCGAAGAACGCCGCCCCCCGATGGTCGAGTTGTTTGCCGGGCAGGGTATGGAGGAAATGGGCATTAATCTGCAAGATATACTCGGTAACATCATGCCGGCAAAAAAAAAGAAACGCAAAGTAAGCGTAGCTGAAGCACGGAAATTGTTGGAGCAGGAAGAAGCACTGCGACTTATTGATATGGATGCGGTAATCACAGAAGCGTTGCAAAGAGCGGAGCAGTTGGGAATTATATTTCTTGATGAAATTGACAAAATTGCCGGTAAAGATTATCATGGAAGCGGTCCCGATGTTTCTCGGGAAGGTGTACAGCGTGATATTCTGCCTATTGTGGAAGGTTCTACGGTTGTGACGAAGTACGGTCCGGTAAAGACTGATCATATCCTGTTTATAGCTGCAGGTGCTTTTCATATGACTAAGCCATCCGACCTGATACCCGAACTGCAAGGAAGGTTTCCCATAAGAGTGGAACTGAAAAGCCTGACCGAGGAGGATTTTAAGCGTATCCTCACTGAACCGAAGAATGCTTTAATCAAGCAGTATAAAGCACTGCTGGAAACGGAAGGGGTGAAGCTAGAGTTTGTCAGCGAATCTATTGATGAAGTTGCTCGGACAGCGTGCTATTTGAACCAGGAGATGGAAAATATCGGAGCGCGTCGGTTGCATACGATTATGGAGAAAGTACTGGAAGATCTCTCTTTCAGACTACCGGATCCGACAGTGACAGAGCTGATAAGCATTGATAGCGCTTACGTTCAGAGCAAGTTACACAGCGTGGTAAAAGATAAAGATTTAAGTAAGTATATTCTCTAAAACATGACAAATGAAGAAAGGTGGGTAAAAGGTATGATTTCGTCTCCTTTGCTCGAGAAGACTCGTCGTATCAATAAAATTTTACAAAAAACTGCAGGTCAGCACGTTGACTTTAAGGATGTGGCTGAAGTACTGAAAACAGTTATCCATGCCAATATATACATTGCTGATCGCCAGGGAGTTATATTGGGATGGTCTATCGTAGACGAATTTGAATGTGAGTTAATGGTGAACAATGTTTTAAAGGAAGGAACTTTCCCCGAAGAATACAACGAGTTTTTGCTTAGAGATGATGAGTCGAGGGTAAATTTGCGCCAGAAATCCAACGATTGTGTCTTCATGGATGACAAAAACTGTCTCTTCGCCAATAAAATTACCACGGTAATACCGATTGTTGGCGGCAGTAATCGTCTTGGTTCGTTATTGTTGGCGCGTTTCAATGAACTGTTCGATGCAGAAGACCTTATTCTGGCCGAAACTGGCGCCACTGTGGTTGGAATGGAGATTCTCAGGTCTAGATCAGATAAGATCGAAGAAGAAGCTCGTAATAAAGCAGTGGTGCAGTTAGCTGTGGCGACACTATCCTATTCCGAATTAGAAGCGGTTGAACACATCTTCGAGGAACTTGGCGGCAGGGAAGGGCTTTTAGTTGCCAGTAAGATCGCTGACCAGCTTGGTATAACCCGCTCGGTAATTGTTAACGCGCTTCGTAAGTTTGAAAGCGCCGGCGTCATCGAGTCACGTTCATTGGGGATGAAAGGGACGTATATCAAGGTTCTAAACCCATTCCTTCTGGAGCACCTGGCAAGTAAATCGAAGTCATACCAGAAATAGTTGGCATTGGTATGGGTTCAGAGGTGTGCATTCAGTTTGCTTTTGGTCTGGTTGGGGCACAGTTCGATGTGCCGCAGCCCCTGGCATGGAAGGTGTTGTAGCTTATTAGCGTAGAATAATTGTTTGTCAGTTATTCTACGCTAATTTTTTATGCAGCGCTATGCAAGACGGGAACACAGCAGCGGAAATTACCCATACAGCAAATAGAGGATTATTGTATTAATCAGGGAAATGTAAATCAATCTTTGTATTTACATGATTCTCTTGATGGGAAATATAGTGGTAAGTGGGAATGTTGACACGAGGATTTTCCAAGACCGGCGAGATCGGAGGTATTTGTTGGGCTGCCAGGTAAAATCGATCAAAATGACCCGAGCATGGTTCCACTTTTGTTAATGGACGTGTTTAATCCCCTAAATTATAAAATAGGCGCTGTTTTGCGTTTGGGGTCTGATTATTTTTATTAACATTACAAGGTTGAGTGCGGGTCGGCTGCGTGGGGGGTGGAATTGGACTGAGTTTTGAATAAAGCAAAAATGGGCACTTGGGTTTAGTTAGTCGAAAGGTTTGTTTCTTTGCCAGCATGATTGAACTCATAAAATCTGTCGTATTATGGCGAATATTTTTAAAAGTTACGGCTTAACGAAAACAATTTACCAGGTATGCCTGCCGCTCGGGCTTACCATACAAATACTAAGCGCGCTCCGCTCGGGTCGTATACACAGCGAAAGTTCCACCGGTTGCGAATTTAACTGCCGGGTGAATCTCGATACCCGAAAAGCCGGAAGAAGCTGCGCTAAAACTTTGGAATGGATCAAATAAACGATTAATAAAAGGAAGGAGAAAAACTATGATCAATAATGACCAACGATTAATGAATGACCATAAACCAACTATTTTTGGGAAATCGGTTCAATCACAGCAGGTTGAGCCTCTGTTACCTCGCCTGCATCGTGCTGCCGAAGGTTCCAATACGATAACTTTTGTCAGTTCTGCTTCTGGTAATGCCGAAAAGCAGGCTGTTACTTTAACCTGGACACAGTTGCACCAGAATGCCATGGCAGTAGCTGCTTCTCTCCAGGCACGAGGAGTTGTCCCCGGTGATCATATTGCTTTGCTTGGCCCCACGACCTGTTCCCTGGTTACCGCGATCCGGGCCGTCTGGTTGGCCGGCGCCAGTGTCAGTATGCTGCCGATACCGATGCGTTTCAGTTCTGTAGAGGAGTTTGCAATGCAGATACGGACGCTTATGCAATATAGCGATATCAGTTTGTTGTTGCTAGATTCCGCCCTGGCCGCTTTCTATGAAGCCAAGCCTGGCGACCCTCCTGTGGTGTTGTTGAGTGATCTGGAGCCCGGACAAAGCTGTCTTACCGCATCGGATTACAGGGCAGTTCCAGATGACCCGGAAAGTTTGGCTGTCATCCAATTCACCTCCGGATCCACTACTGACCCCAAGGGAGTAATGCTTTGTCAACGCGTGCTGGGGGCAAATCTTGACGGCATGATTGAGGCAGCGCAAGTGGCAACTGATGACACTTTTGTTTCCTGGCTGCCTCTCTACCATGATATGGGTTTAGTTGGGTTATTGACAGTACCAATGGTTGCGGGATGCAACCTGGTGCTTGCTGCGCCTCAGGATTTCCTGGCCCAGCCGGCTAATTGGCTGCGCTGGATACATGAATACAGTGGAACGGTTACCGCAGGGCCGAATTTTTCCTGGGTACTGGCTAGTCGTGCTTTGCGTCGTATGGCTGACACCGGCGAAATACTCGATCTTTCCAAAGTAAGGATTGCTCTTAATGGCGCCGAGCCTGTAGATCCCGCAGTTGTGGAAACACTGATTGCTTCTGCCAAACCGCATGGTTTCAGAGAAGGCGCTGTTTTTTGTGCATTTGGTATGGCTGAACTTTCATTGGGAGGCACCTTCCCACCGCTGATGCGGGGCATGGTCACCGATGCTGTTGATCGTAACATACTTGAAGCGGAAGGAAGATTGCGTGCCGCTGAACCCGGTGATCCGGCCACCCGTCGGTTTCCATTACTTGGAATGCCAATTCCGGGTTTGGAGATGCGTATATGTGATCCTGCCAGTGGCGTTGTAAAGAGCATCAGGGAAGTTGGGGAGTTGGAAATCAGAGGGACTTCGGTGACAACCGGTTATTACAAACGCCCTGATCTTGATCAGGATCTTTTTCATGACGGCTGGCTGCGCACAGGTGATCTGGCGTACTTTCTTGATGGACCCGATGGAGGACCGCCTGAACTGATTATTTGTGGAAGAATCAAGGATGTAATTATCATTGCCGGGCGAAATATTTTCCCGGAGGATATCGAAAGGGCAGTAGGTTGTCTTGAAGGAGTGCGTGCGGGAAACGTCATTGCCTTTGGTGTGGAGGGCAGCAAACGGAAAGAGGTTATTGTCGTGGTAGCTGAAGTACGTACTGGTGATAGTGAAACGGTACACAGGTTGATTCGGCAACAAGTAATCGGTGTTTGCGGTTTTCCGCCGCGCGATATTGTGCTCGTACAGCCGGGCACTTTGCCAAAAACCAGTTCCGGTAAATTGCAGCGTTCACTCTGTCGTAAGCAATATCTAGAAAAAGAACTTCAAATGTTGGAATAAATGTAACAATTAATTACGATTTGTGGTCTGCTAACTTTTTCCGCCGCGGAAAATTACGCAGGCATACCAACACAACAATTCAGATTATTTAAGGGGTTAAATTTATCCGGACTGTCATTGCTTTACTCTGACACCGAATGGACATAAAGGAAGCGCAGGTTATAGTTCAAACGGCTTCCTTTATTTGGCTGCCGGAGGCCGCATGAACTAAAAAGTTTGAATAGTACAACTATTGCCTTTTAAAAGGTATTTTAAATAAGCTGTCGAATACAGTGCGGGGGCTTATATTTTTCGAGGAAATAGATGAGTAGAGTTCGAAAAACATGGATCAGTAAATGCCGTGGTCCGCGTGTTGGTATGATTGAAACCTTCGGCTGATTGCGGAACAACAATATGGTGACATACCTCTTACAGCAGAATTACTACGCTTGGTAGGGAAGGGGGCGATAATGGCCGGGCCGGCAAGTGCATTAGGTCGGAGCAAACCGGCGTGGATGGAGGCAGGGCGTTGAAAGCCAAAGCGGAGGGGGAAACTACCGCCGGTTATAAAGTGTTACTTCAATTGCCTGTGGCGAATGGCGAAGGGCAGCTTCAGACGCGCGACTGCCAATAAGTCGCTGTTGTGAACTTTAGAGGAACTCCGTATTTGACGCAACCCCCCAAAAGCCATTCATTGGACGATGTGGAAGCTGAGTAAGTTATGTTTCATATTACGAATCGGAGGTTTAAGTATTTTTCCAAATTAAACTGGCTAATTATAAAAATATAGCAGGGTTTTCTTGCACTATAAAGTTTTGGCAACTGCCCAGGGCGACCGTTAGGACTTCTATGGTTTTAGTGTTTTGGCTGTCAACAATGCCAGCAGTGTGGAAGCCGTTGTCTTGAGTAGTCGAACCTGGAGAACGTTAAAGGGGTTCAACAGTCTTGGTATCAAGTTAAGTAACCATGAAATTATTGCAAAGGAGGCGACGGAATCAATGTCAGAAGTGAAATGGTTCGTTTCAGCTGAAGAGTTTTCAAAGAAGGCGCACATCAGCACCAGGGAGCAGTATGACAAGATGTACAAGAGGTCGTTGGAAGATCCCGAGGGATTTTGGGGGGATATGGCCGAAGAGTTTCTGGACTGGTATGAAAAACCCACCAAAGTGATGGAGTACGATTTTGTAACGGCTAACACAAAGTTTTTTCAGGGTGGCAAGCTTAATATAACCAACAACTGCCTTGACCGCCATCTGAAAACCTGGAAGAAAAATCGTGCTGCTATCATCTGGCAGGGTGAACCGGAAGATGATGTAAAAACTTATACTTATCAACAGCTTCACCATGAAGTGTGTCGGGTTGCCAATGTGTTAAAGAATAATGGCATTAAAAAAGGTGACCGGGTTTGTATTTATATGGGTATGATCCCAATGCTGGCCATCTCTATGCTGGCCTGTGCCAGGATAGGGGCCGTCCACAGCATCGTTTTTGGAGGTTTCAGCCCTGATTCAATTAAAGATCGGATCCTCGACTCTGAGTGCAAGATGGTTCTCACCGCAGACGTCGGCTACAGAGCCGGTAAAGTGGTTCCCCTGAAGGCCAATGTAGATGCTGCTATAGTCGAGTGTGGCTGCGTTGAAAAGGTTATCGTCTTCAAAAGAGGCGATGGCGATGTAAATATGACTGACCGCAGTGTATGGTTCCACGATGAACTTACCAAGGTAGACCATATTTGTGAACCTGAAGTGATGGATGCGGAAGACACCCTCTTTCTTCTCTACACGAGCGGAAGTACCGGAAAACCGAAGGGAGTTCTCCACACCACTGCCGGTTACAACCTGTTTACGGCCATGACTTTCAAGTATATTTTTGATATTCATGAGGAGGATACATGGTGGTGTACGGCCGATATCGGTTGGGTTACCGGGCATAGCTATATTGTTTACGGGCCTCTGACTGTTGGTGCAACCACCATCATGTTTGAGGGAGTTCCTAATTATCCCGCTCCGGATCGTTTTTGGCAGATCGTGGAGAAGTTCAAGGTCACCCAGTTCTATACCGCACCCACCGCGCTGAGGGCTATGATCAAGGACGGCGATAAATGGCCCTTGGGTAGAGATCTTGGCAGCTTGAAACTTTTGGGCACAGTGGGGGAACCCATTAACCCTGAAGTGTGGTTATGGTACTACAGGATTATTGGTAAAGAGAAGTGCCCCATTGTGGATACCTGGTGGCAGACCGAGACCGGCGGAATTTTGATTACCCCGCTTCCCGGTTGTATTCCCCAGAAACCTGGTTCCGCCACTGTGCCATTTTTCGGTGTGGAACCTGCCATTGTTGATCAGGAACGCCGCGAACTGGGTGTCAATGAGCCCGGTTATCTGGTTATCAAAAAACCATGGCCTGGAATAATGAGAACTGTTTACGGTGACCACGAACGTTTTCGCATGACCTACTTTGATATGTTTCCTGGATTGTACCTGACCGGTGACCAGGCCCGCAGGGATGAGGATGGTTACTACTGGCTCATGGGTCGGATCGACGACGTGATCAATGTTTCCGGGCACAGGATGGGAACTGCGGAAGTAGAAAGTGCTCTGGTCAGTCACCCGGCAGTTGCTGAAGCTGCGGTGGTAGGATTTCCCCATGATATAAAAGGGGAAGGTATTTTTGCCTACTGCATTTTGAAGGATGGTTATGAACCCAGCGATGCATTGAAAACGGAACTCAGGAATCAGGTAAGAACCGTAATTGGGCCGATTGCAACCCCCGACGCGATCATTTTGACCCCCGGGTTGCCCAAGACCAGGAGTGGCAAAATTATGAGAAGGATCTTGAGGAAGGTTGCCAGCGGCGAATTTGAGGCTGTTGGTGATACTACTACTCTGGCAGATCCCTCAGTCGTAGAGGCAATTATTAAAATGCGGAAAGAGTTAGACTGATTTAAGCCACGGGCTATTCCAGGGCGTTATAGCGCTTGAGAAAGGCAGTTTCGTTGGCGGCTAGTCAGCTCGGATTTTCAGATTATTGTTCTATTCATGGCGAGTATGGGAAACCTCACATTCGTTTACGAAGGTGAGGTTTCTCATGGGTTTAGTTCGTACGGTGGAGGAAAAAGGCTTTTCGTTGATGCTTGACAGAGACTTACATCATCAGGTAAACTGATCGATGTTGGAAAGGCTGTTTTCCCTACAGCTACATCTGGTAAAGAACAACTGCACAGGGTTGTGTGTAAGATCCGAAACGGCGCCGTGCGATGATTTTTATGCAGCAACTACCACCACCCCAACA
>DATIKA010000175.1:0-3280 GCA_035478055.1 Candidatus Limnocylindrales bacterium
GATAATGAAACCTGCCCCGTCGGAACCAGAAAAGATTGTTGAATCAGTAGAAAATGCCATTTTGGAAGTATGCTCTGAAAATAAAATACACTTGGAACAACTGGCCAGTCTGGGTGTTTGTATCGCGGCATTTGTTGATTATCAGAAAGGGATAGTATACGAGTCGCCAAATTTGGGCTGGCATGAGCCGGTACCCTTGCAAATGCTGCTTCAAGCCAGGTTGTCCTGTCCGGTTATAATCGAAAATGATGCGACAGCTGCTGTCATGGGAGAGGTCGCTTACGGGGCAGCACAGGGACACGAAAATGTTATTTATGTCACCCTCAGCACTGGTATTGGTGGTGGCCTTTTCCTAAATGGTCAGCTCTATCGCGGCAGCAATGGATTTGCCGGGGAAATTGGGCATACTAAGCCTTTTGGCAAAGGGAGAGTCTGCAATTGCGGTGGGCCGGATTGCCTTGAAACATGGGCTTCAGGCAGCGCAATTTCACGCAATGCTCAGTTGCTATGGGAAAAAAATGCACTCGAAAAAAATCATTTGTCTACGGCATGGGTTTTCGACCAGGCTGAGTCCGGCAATACGATGGCGCAAGAGATCATCGAACACGCCGTGCATAATGTCAGCACGGGTTTAGCCAACCTGGTCACTTTGCTCAATCCTACCTGTCTTGTGATAGGTGGTGGGGTAGCTGGCAACAGAGTGGAATTTTTCAACAAGATCAGAGCTAAAATTACAGAGTACGTGATTCAACCTCCCGTAACAATTACGAAAGTAGAGATAGTTAGGGCAGCACTGGAACCGGAAGCTGGTATTTGGGGCATGTTTGCCATAATGGTGAACAAATGAAATGGTGGGTTGACTGTGGAACAAGCAGAATTACTTGAATATCTTGTGAATATGCTGGAAAATTTGGTGAGAAGGTATGGTTCTCTGGGTATTGCAGCGGTTATGTTCGCTGAAAGTGCCGGTGTTCCATTTGCTGCCTCAATCATGATTCTTACAGCAGGCAGCATGATACTCAGTGGAAGAGTATCTTTTTGGTCAATTTTGATCGCGTCTGTTATTGGGATTATGTTGGGAAGTATGTTTAGCTATAGCATCGGATTAGCGGGCAATATTATGGGTCTTGCTGTAAAAAATAAATTTTTATCCAGGTTTCGCCGGAAACAGACAGAACATGCCGTCCAGGAACGGTCAAAGGTCGATTTGTTTTGGGATCGCTACGGCAACTCTTCCATATTTATGGGACAGCTGTGGGGGGTTACCCGTACATTTATTTCTTACTTCGCCGGGGCGATGCATATGAACTTTTTTGCGTTTATTTTGTATACCTTCCTCGGTGGCGTAATATTCAGCCTGCTAGCCATCGGAGCCAGCATTGGCCTGACCGGCGTCTTAGGTTATATCTTAAAATTACTTCGCACCCTGGCAGAGCTATCTCCGATGTTATTAGTTGCAGTGATAGTGATGGTGTTGTTTCTGGCCTACCAATACCGGCAGATGGGCTGGAGAATATCCTTAACACCTTTAAAAGCGCCTTTAAATTTGCATATTAGGCGCCTGAAAAGTCTGGTTGGACGTAATAAAAAAATATAATTATAATATTTATAGGCCATCTGTTGCTAGTTTTTACGTTTCGGTGTTAAGGTGCGATTGGGAAGGATATTAGTTATTTATGGGCAAGAATAAATTCAGCTTAAATGTTTTTGATGAAAGATGCAAAGAATGCGGTATTTGTTTTGAATTTTGCCCAAAAAAAAACTTGAAACCGGGTGTTACCGGCAGTCCCGAGCTAATCGATCCCGATGCTTGCACCGGTTGCCAAGAATGCGAATATATGTGCCCGGATTTTGCCATTCAAGTTCTTATCAATGATGAAAATAAGGAGAGAATGTTAGGCAAGGAAAAATCAGGTTGAATGCCAGGTAATTGCCGCTAAAAAGAACTTGGTTTAATAGCATATAATACTTTTGACCTGAGTGCATTGCCAGATAAATGTATGCAGCAAAGCAGAGTCAGGGGGGTCATGAAGTAGCTATGACACGAAAAGCACCGGTTCATCTCCCGGCAGTGCTTATGCTCGGCTTCGTTTCGCAAATCGGTCAGGTTGTGTTGCTGCGTGAATTTTTAATGGTATTTCACGGCAATGAACTTTCTATTGGGATTATATTGGCTGCCTGGCTGGCATGGGTTGGTGTGGGCAGCCGTCTGGGTGTTGCTTTAGTTAATTGGTTTAACCGTCCCCGATTCTTGCTCATACTCAGTGCTGCCGACTTGTTGCTAGCTCTGCCCGCAACGGTACTGTTGATAAGGGGTCTGCGCGGGTTTTTCGATATTCTTCCCGGCGCCTATTTATCTTTATTTGACATAATTATTTCTTGTTTCCTGCTGATGGCACCGGTCTGTTTGTTGCTTGGCATCCAGTTTGTTTTGCTGTCAAGAGTGTGGCGTGAAAACGATCAGGCGGAAGATACGTCCGGTGCCGGGAAAACCTATATCGTCGAAGCTGCAGGCAATGTGCTAGGCGGTATTATATTCACCTTTCTGATGGTGCGTTATTTGAATTCGCTTCAGACGGTCGTTCTCGCCGGCATTGTAATGATTCTCGCTATTTTGTTTATGGCCAGGGCGCCCGGAGTGAGTGCGGAAATTTTGTCCGGTCGATCCCGAATGATGCTTTGGGGGCTGTTGGTGGTTACCGCTTTTGCCTACCCATTCCTGGGGCAGATTGATGATTGGGCTTACCGTCTCCATTGGCGAAACTTCACGCCGTATCACCAGCTTGTTGAAACACGCCAGTCGAAGCACGGGACTATTGCCGTGGTACAGCGCAAAGATCAGTTCAGCTTCTTCCAGAGCGGACATCTAGTCTTCAGCGCCGCTGGTCTCGAAACCGTTATCCCCGGCTTCGAGGAACAGGATGCAGTAGTACTTGCACATTTTTCGATGGTGCAACACGAAAACCCTGAGCGTATCCTGCTGATTGGCGGAGGTCTGCGCGGTACGCTTCGTGAAATTCTGCGCCACCCGGTGACGCATATTGACTATATTGAACTAGATGAAGTGTTAACTGAAGCCGCCTTGCCATTTCTTCCCGAAGTAACGCTTGAAGCGCTTGCCGACCCGCGGGTGCGCATGATTCATGCCGATGGACGGCTTTTTGTAAAAACAACGAATGAAAGATACGACATGATCATCGTTGACGTGCCCGACCCGGCAACCGCGGTTTTGAACCGTTTCTATACCAGGGAATTCTTCCTCGAGGCCGAAGAGCTTCTC
>DATIKA010000176.1:0-7894 GCA_035478055.1 Candidatus Limnocylindrales bacterium
AGGTTTTCAGAATTTCTGGCAGATAGCACTTTTAAACTCTCGGAAAGAGCCAAAACAGGTACCAGAAGGAAACTCCAGAAGATATGCATCGCCAGGTAATATCCAGCGATGGTGTTTTCACCCAGTAAGTTAAGCAGCCGGATAATCAGAAAAAAGTAGGCCAAATTTCTCACCAGGCTATCCAGACCGGACCAACCACCAACGCTCAAATAGGTTTGCCAGTCTCTGAAAGTAAAAATTTCTCGCCAGTTCCGCAGCTTTTCTGTTAACGGACGCCTGATTAAGACCAGTGCGGTAACCAGTAAAGCCAGGCTGGATAACACGTCCGCCCAGGCTACCCCAAGGACCCCCATGCCGAGCGAAAATGAATACCCTCCATAAAACAAGCTATCCAGAATAAACCGGTAAACCACCTGCAATATAGCCAGGGTAAAAATCAATCTTTTTCTATTAATAGTTTCGACGATAACTATCGAGGCTGCGCACAAGAGAACAATCGGCACTGCCGCGGTTTTTATCTGTAAAAAATTGATGGTTGTCTCCTGTATTGCCAGGGGTGTGCCGATAAAGGAGACAAAACAGGAAGAGAATGAGAACAGCACCGCCGCCAGAACCGTTGATACCCCAAGGATAAGAGTGAGAGAAGTCCTGATCGGAGAACCTGGGCCATCGCGGCCCTGCAATCCCTTACCTACAAAGAAAAATATAGCCAGAACGAATGTTTCCTGCACCACTTCCAGCAGCAGGTCAACAAATTGGTACTGGGCGACAATTGCCAGAGCGTTCGTGTCTGGGATGGCATTCCCAATCAAGTAGATGCTATAAGAGCGGTAAAACTGAGGCAAAGCCATATAGAGGAAGATAAGCAAATACAATGCCCAGTCCCACTGTTTGAGAATATCCAGTATCGATTTAAGTCTGGAAGACATTATTTGTGTGACCTCGCAGCTTTTGTTTTTCTTAACTAGACCGTTATTTATACAAATTTGATCATGGTTACTGACGGATTATGGCTTTTAGCCACCAGTACCGCTTCTTCATCTACATCGCCAGTGTAGCAAAAGAAAGCATGTACCTCAGGTTTATGATAAAGAGCCTGAGGTATATTTTCTGCAAGTTTCCTAACTTTTACCAGAAAGTGCACAACATCTTTGGCGGATACCATAGCTGAATTCTTGCACTCTACTACCAGATATTTGGGTTGCCAGGCATTTTTCTGCTCTTCGTACAGATCATATTCATAACCAAACATTTCAGCTCGTATCGTTGGGTTCCATCCCATTGACCGGAAATGGTTAGCCACTGTTATCTCAAAACGCATGCCTGCGTTGTTAGCCTTTTCGCTTTGCAGTTGCTGTTGGATTTTTTGAGTTGAGGCGGTCTCTTTTTTCGATACAGGCGGTTGTTTAGCAGTCGGTTTCGGTTGAGGCCCTGTTTTTTGCTGAAGAATTGTTTTCTTTTTAGAGGGTTCGGTTTTGCTTTGTGGGTTCTGGTTGGCAGATGCAGGATTTTGACTGGATTGCCTGGGTTTATTTGTCTTTTTAGCTCGGGATTGCTCGTTATTTTTTGTTTGATTATTCAATACCTTGTCCTCTTATATGTTTTTACTTTAAGCTATTGAAGTTTATTTTATACCTTTGCTTTAGTTAATGAAAGTCCCATTAAAAGTAAATATTAAGGTAAGAACCCAAAAATCAAAACAGGGTAAGCCCCAAAAAACATTCTCTTGCTTACTTTCGAATGATATACTTGTAACAAGTAATAATTTTCATGGTGTGCCTTAATGGGTGAAGATTGGAGTCATGAAGAAGTAGAAGCAACTGTTGCAGACTACTTTAATATGCTGAACAAGGAATTGCGCGGTCAAGATTACAATAAGACCGTGCACCGGCGTCAACTGTCCGTGTTACTAAATAATCGCTCTGATGGAGCTATTGAGCGCAAACACCAGAATATCAGCGCGGTTTTACGCGACCTGAACTTCCCCTTCATCAACGGTTACAAGCCACTCGGCAACTATCAGCGTAAACTCTTCAATGTGGTTACAGATCGTCTTGAAAACAATCATACTTTAGTCAGTTACATAAAACAGGAGGTTGAAGCACCAGTCAAAGCGCTTGATTTTGATGATATTTTGAAAAGGTTGGTAGAATCACCTGCCATGGAAAAATCGGGCTCAAGGGCATCGTCTACTAACGAATTCGTTAGAGAATTCCGGACCGGGCTGGACTATCTGGCACAGGAAGCTAAAAATCATTCTTTAGGCCTGGCTGGAGAAGAATTCGTAATCAAGTTTGAACAAGCCAGACTGGTAAAAGCCAGACAAGAACGTTTGGCCTCAAAAATAGAGCACATCTCCAGAAGCAAAGGAGACAGCGCCGGATACGATATACTCTCTTTTGAAGAATCCGGCCAGGAACGTCTGATAGAAGTAAAGACTACTGCCTACGGGTCCTTAACACCTTTTTACGTAACTCGAAATGAAGTGGAATTATCAGCGAATGCGGATCACGGTTATTATCTGTACCGCACATTCAATTTCCGGCGTGATCCAAAGCTATTTACCCGGAATGGATCATTAATAAAAACATTTAAACTTGAGCCTCTGGAATATCTGGCCAGAGTGGGGTAGGTCCAGTCAAATCACCCTCTGTATACATTGGAATTGTGCCACTCTAAAAATTCTCGTGAAGGCCGGCTCGCAAGGTTAACTGGAACCCGAACAGATCCTCCATGTAGAACGTAATAGTCTCTTCCATTCTCAAATTCTTCTTTGATCTTACGGCTGACTTCAAATCTCAACGAAGGACTAATTGTCACATAACCCTGATCGAATAGAGCATGCAAGTTAAACAAAAATATTTCGCCAGGTCGAAGAGCTTTAAATTGCAGTTTAGAAGAAGGACGCCAGAAGTTGACTTCCTCTGGTTGAGGAACAAGCCTTTTGAGGTAATTAAACCAATTGAGATCGGTTATTCCTACATAAGCTTGCATTTTTTCTATTGCCTTACAAAAATTGGTTTTGGTCCAGTAGCATCTCGTTTTAAAAATACTTCTTTTGGATTAAGTTTATTCTCTACTAGCATTAACCGCGAGACAATGTTGAGGGTTAAACCTTTCGAAATGCTTAGAATTTGTGGGTTGGGAATGAACTAATATTGCCGGGTAATGTAGTGGGTTATGACTATTACCTCTAAGCCAAATATACTGTCACAAACCGTCCTGGTTAATTCAAACAAGATCCGGCCATTATTCAGATAATTATCGGTGGAATCCGTAAATCTCCAGTATACCGGTGTTGTGAATCAGGCGTAATATTGGCAAAGCAACTCGCTGTAGATCAATTTAGTAGTTTACGCGAAACTCGCCCGCGAAAGACTTGTTCAGTTTTGCCGCCCAATGGGCTTTAAATCCATCCTGCCAGGCAGTATAATGCAATCACTAACGTTTACAAGGGTATTGTCGGCCCGGCTCGTACTTACTACGCCGCGCATACCTTTAACCCTGTATCCAATTTTGCAAAATAGTCCGGGTGTCTCATAACATGCGACCCCGTTTTACCTTTATTAAAAAACTTTGGAGCAAGGCTGTGAGCAAACTTGAAGAAATTAAGTCGGATGCCTTGGTGGAGGGCATTTTACCGGATTCACCGGTAACAATTGTTAATGTCAATTGGTTTGGAACAGATGCAGTTGAGATAACCTACAAATCCTTTAAAGGAAAAGTGTCCAGCGAAATCCTGTATCGCAGTGATGAGTCGCGTATAAATGTGATTGAACGCGGCCGGCCCTGGAGTTTTGATGGCGATGGCGCTAGCTTTCGCCTTGTTTCTGAAGCCAATCGGATCCGGCTGGCCCATCTGTTTGATCCGGTATTAGCCGTTCACACATCTTTGGTGGAACCTCTCCCGCACCAGATAACCGGTGTTTACGAAATAATGCTGCAGAAACAACCCCTCCGGTTCCTGCTGGCAGATGATCCGGGTTCGGGTAAAACCATTATGGCCGGCCTTCTTATTAAAGAGTTGATGGCCCGGGGTGATTTGCAGAGATGCATGATTGTGGCCCCCGGCAGCCTGGTGGAACAGTGGCAGGATGAACTATACCAACGCTTCAATCTGCCTTTCGAGATTATGACCAATGATAACCTGGAAGCCGCCAAAACCGGCAACTGGTTTATGGAACATGACCTGGTGATTGTCCGCCTGGATAAAATGTCCCGTAACGATGATGTCCAGGCAAAACTCCGGCTGCCGGACTGCCGTTGGGACCTGGTCGTTTGTGACGAAGCCCACAAGATGTCGGCCACCTTTTTTGGCGGGGAGATTAAATTTACCAGGCGTTACAAACTTGGGGAATTACTCTCTGCGCTGACACGCCATTTACTGTTGATGACAGCCACCCCCCATAATGGAAAAGAGGAAGAATTCCAACTGTTTTTAGCCTTGCTGGATGGAGACAGGTTCGAAGGGCGATTCCGTGACGGAGTTCACCAGATTGATACATCTGATCTGATGAGACGCATGATTAAGGAAAACCTGGTAAAGTTTGATAAAACGCCGCTCTTCCCGGAACGTATCGCTTATACCGTGCCGTTTAAACTTTCGGATCTTGAAGCTAAACTTTATAAAGAAGTGACTGAATATGTTCGGGAACAATTCAACCGGGCGGAAAAACTTCAAAATGATAAAAGAACCGGCACGGTTGGGTTTGCTCTGACAATCCTGCAAAGAAGGCTGGCATCGTCTCCGGAAGCGATCTACCAGTCATTACACCGGCGCCGTGAACGCCTTGAGAATAAATTGCGTGAAATTGAATTGTTAAAAAGGGGAAGTGATATTACCCAGGCATTAGGTTCCGGCACGGAGAATTATAGCGCGGAAGACATCGATGACCTGGATGAAGCACCCGAGAATGAAGTCGCTGAAGTTGAAGAAGCCGTCCTGGATGAAGCTACAACCGCAGAAACTGTGGCTGAACTCAAGGCTGAAATTGGCACGCTCAACCACCTCGAAGAACTGGCTAAGACAGTCCGCCGGAGCGGTGAAGACAAAAAATGGCGGGAACTTGCCAATCTCTTAACTGAGGAAATATTTACACCCGCCGCTCACTGAAACAGACCAAGCTGCCTGGTAATTGCGGATCAGCGGCATTAACTTGAGCATTTCCCCAACGACCACCACCCGGTTGAGCCTCCTGACGTTGTGTCGGGAATAAAGGCCGTACTTTCTGGAACCCTAAAACTCCGGTCGCTAATTCTTCTGTAACTGTATATCCGTAAGAAAATTCTGAAAATAATGGGTCCACAGGCGACCTCCTATTTCACCTCATAAACCTTGAGAACTTCGTCCCCGTAGTGATTGATAACTTTAATTGCGATTTTCCCGGTTTTAGGGGGATCAAAGGGACGACTAACAGTAGCATAGAGCGTAGACCAGACATTTTCATCAATCTCAGCTTTAAGAGTTTTCTTAAGCTTTTCGTATCTATTCTCGCCATCGGTAAAATAAGCATGGCGGACGAAGAAGCTCTCCCCGTTGTAATCCGTGTCAATAAACCAGCAGGCGATATCCTGGGTGGAATCGCTACGTATCTGTCCTGTGGTGGGATTATAGATATCCAGCCCCTTGATTTCGACGGTATATTTACCACCCTTTTGTTTTATAATGTCTACATCAGGTTCACCGAAGACCATGAAAAGGTTACCTGAGCCGGTGGTCTTGAGTAATTCGTCACCCATGGAGAGATCAGGGTTCATATGAGTAACCAGAACCGTCAGCTTACCGTAACGTTTAGCTTCCTCTGAGACATGAGGATCGAAGGCAAAACCACATACCACCAGGATATCGAAACCGATGCCCTGGACGGCGGACTTGGCGGATTCCTTGACCATGTCCGGGCTGACTGTACCGTATTGTGGCCCAATGAAGACCGCCACCCGTTTGGATTTACCATCCTTGTCAGTATATTCACCTTCCGCCTGAAGGTAATCTCCGGCGAACGGCTCCAGACGGTCAAATTTCAGACGTTCATTTTTGATAGTGTTCTGCACGCCAGCTTTCTTGAGATTATCAATAATCATGGCTTCGAATTGCCCTGCTGAGTCTTCTTTCTGGGCAGAAGTTTCTGCAGAGGGCTTATCTTTGTCCAGAGAAACAAATCGATGAGGAGAAAGACTTTCCACTGTGAAAGGGCCGGTCACTCGTACTCGCTTATTATCTTCATAAGGCTGATCATACAGGGTTTCGGAATCGGCATGACGAGCAATGGCGGCATCGATTTCTTTGCGGCTCATACCCTCTTTAATATCCGGGTTATTAGCGATAGACTTCAAAGTAACATGGGGTACTTTCTTATACACGAAGCCTTTCCTGATATCGCTTGAAGTAACATAAGGCGGCGTTACCTTCCCGCTGATTTCAGCCTCTTTCTTAACCCCTTCCGCTGAGTCCGCCAGAAGATAATAAGGAAAGCGAGCGGACATGAGGCGGGTTCGCGCCAGTGCCAGGGCTACCCGGCTGGTATCAATGGTTATCCAGCGCCTGCCCCACTGCTCCGCAACGTAAGCTGTGGTGCCACCGCCGCAGGTGGGGTCAAGCACAAGGTCACCGGGGTCAGTGGTCATCAGAAGACAACGTTCTATTATCTTCGTGTTTGTCTGTACTACATAAACTAAATCCCTTGCTCCCATTGTGTCTCCCCACACATCGGTCAAAGGCGAAACAGGGAAATCATCTAAGTAGCGAATGTAATTCGGACGTTTGCCGACAGCCATGATTCTTTCTGCTGCTGCAAGCTTACTAATTCCGTTAGGATTTGTCTTCCAACTCCTAGCTTCAAAACTCATATCACCACTCACAAATTCAAAGGTGGTGCTGTCACTTGGAGTATCAGCCTCTATACTTGTTGGTCTAAAAATACGACTGCCAGAGGGTAATAATGAAACATCTTCTAGTTCATCAGTCGTCATTCTACGTTTCTCGCCATTGGCTAGTTCTACGAAACGATATTGCTCACCGACTCCCTCACCGGCAGTCTTGACTTGGAACAACTGGCGATACTTAACATTTTCTTTCTTCTTTGTATACCACAAAATGAAATCCGATGACGAAGCTATCAATTTAGAACTCTGCCCGCCGGTTTTCTGAAAGACGATTACTAAAATAAAATTCTCGCTACCAAATACTTCATCCAGCAAACAGCGCACAAGATGTACATTCTCGTCGCCTATCTGAACAAAAATACTGCCAGTCTCTGAAAGCAAATCTCTGGCTACCACCAACCGATCGCGCAGGTAAGCCAGGTAAGAGTGAATACCTAGCTTCCAGGTGTCCCGGAAAGCTTTGACCTGCTCGGGTTGGCGGGTGGCGTCTTCTGCCTTGCCGTCTTTAACGTCGCGTCTGCGGGTACTAACCTGCCAGTTAGAACCGAAGTTGATGCCGTAAGGTGGGTCAATATAAATCATCTGTACTTTGCCCTTGAGACGCTCCTTTTCAGCAAGTGAGGTCATTACCAGAAGAGAATCCCCCAGAATCATGCGGTTCGACCATTTCAGATCGTGCTGGTAGAACTCCACCATTTCCTCAAACTTGATGCCATTGAAGTCGCCAAATAAGTCCAGTTGAGCCGGTTTGCCTTCTTTAGATTGGGCGCGCAGATCTTCGATGATATACTTGGGGTGTATCTTTTCCTGAATATAGACCGGCACAGCCGGAATAGCCAGGTCTTTAGCGTCCTGCTCATCCTTGCCCTTCCAAACCAGTTGCGGGTCGAGAGATGGATCGCGAGGGTACAAAATGGTTTTTGGCTTATTCTCATCTTCAGCCACAAAGTCGCGCAGCTCACGTGTGGGTATATTGGCACGTTTATCTTTATGGACAGTGGTTTCCACCGGT
>DATIKA010000177.1:0-2123 GCA_035478055.1 Candidatus Limnocylindrales bacterium
AAAGCCAGGATATGCGCATGATGAACAAGGCGGTCGATCATTGCCGCAGTTAACCTGTTGTCGCCGAGCACGCTGTTCCACTGCCCGAATTGCAGGTTCGACGTAATGATGATGCTTTGTTTCTCATAGGCCTGGGAAACAGCATTAAAGAGCAGTTCTGCCCCGTCACGGTGCAGCGGGACGAAGCCGAGCTCATCGATAATCAAAAGCTTTGTTTTACCGAGCTGGGCCATCATCTTTTTTAACCGCCCCTGGCGGTGGCTTTCAAGCAGGATGTTGGCCAAGTCCAGGCAGCGGTAAAAGCGCACCAGTTTATCTTTAGTGCAAGCTCTTAATCCCAGGGCAGTGGCCAGGAAAGTCTTGCCTGTGCCAACGGCGCCGATGGCTATAATATTTTCGCAGCGCTCGATGAATTTAAGTTCCACCAGTTCGGTTTTGCTGCTCGTATCTGGCAGCGTAACCGGTGACCAGTCGAAATCTTCGAGCGATTTGGTGCTTGTGAACCCGACGGTCTTGATCAGCCTGCTGATTCTTTTTAACCGCCTGGCCTTGATCTCTTCGGCAAAAAGTGCCGTTAGATACTGCTCCGGTTCGTTAAAGGGCAGGTCCTTGTAGATCCGGGGCACATTGGCCAATTTCAGGGCTTTACACTGTTCAACCAGTGATTGCTGCATTCACATTACACCCTATGCCTGACGGCACCAGCTGGTCATAGTCTTCAACCCGGGGTAGGTAATATTTGACACTGAGCAGGCTGTAGTCGTCGTCAAGCACGCTGTTATTTTTACCCTACAAAAGCAGCAGTTATGCGGTAAATTCGCTAATTTCGCTGGGCGAAAACACCATAAGCGGCGTCTTGGAAGGACAAACTGTCTTAACTGAGCGGATTGTTTACTTATAAGCGTTTTTTCGGCAAAAACGGGTGCAACGCAGATGGTTCAGTGGATATAATCCTGATTATCTGCGTTGGAAAAACATTTAGTAAATGCCGTGCCAGCAACGCCGGAAGACCTTGACTCAGCGCTATGTTTTGGGTTAGAATTATCTGAGCAGCTTGATTGTTAAGAATTTGTCGGCGAAAGAGTTTTTATGGATTAAATGAAAAAGTGTATTAAGCTACGTTTGCCACTCAAAGTTGCAGCTGTGGTTGTTCCGGACCGGCTGAAATGCAGAGTTTGACCCTTCTGTAGTGTGTGTGTTGGTTCGAGTTTAATTGCAGCCGCAGTAACGCTTGGGGGTCGCCTCATGTGAGGAAAAGGATCAATGATCGATTTTGGGCTACAGTTGTGCTGTTACCGTCGCTTATTGCGGTGCTAGTTTTCGTTTATGGATTTATCGGGTGGACAGCTCTAGTCTCGGTTTCAAGCTGGCGTGGAATCATCCCCGACTACACCTTTGTGGGTTTACAGAACTTTTTTCATCTGTTTGGTAACACCCGTTTTCAGATTAATATGTGGAATACTGCGGTGTTCACCATTTTATTCGTCGGAGGGTGCCTGCTCTTCGGCCTTTTCCTTGCCACTCTTGTCGATCAAAAGCCCCGGGGCGAGTATATCTTCCGGAATATATTTATGTTTCCCTTGGCCATATCATTTGTGGTCACCGGTGTCGTGTGGCGGTGGCTTTTGAACCCGGTGACGAGTGGGGACAGACTGACAGGTCTGAATCTTCTGCTTAGTAATATCGGCCTTGAGGGACTGACAAACGCCTGGCATATGCACCCTGAATGGGGAATGGGGGCGATTGCTATCGCCGCTGTATGGCAAATGTCAGGTTTTACGATGGCTCTGTATCTGGCGGGTATGCGCAGCGTCCCGGAAACTTTAGTTGAAGCTGCCCGAGTGGATGGAGCAAACAGTTTTCAGGTTTATCGTTATGTTATTCTGCCTTATTTGCGCCCTGTTACCTTGAGTGCAGTGGTCATCCTGGGTCATATCTCGCTAAAGCTTTTCGATCTGGTGATGGCAATCTCGCCGGAAGGTGGACATGGGTTCTCAGCCGACGTACCGGCCATGAATATGTGGTTTACTACTTTTCGAGCCCTCAGGTTCGATCGTGGCGCTGCCATAGCCGTGATTATGTTGCTCCTGATTTCGCTGCTCACCGTCCCCTACCTATTTTTC
>DATIKA010000178.1:0-3727 GCA_035478055.1 Candidatus Limnocylindrales bacterium
TGCTACCATCCACCATGGTATCCCGGTCGAAAAATATACTTTCCATGAAAAGCCGCAAAATTACCTCCTTTTTTTTGGCCGGATTCATCCCGATAAGGGTGTCTTTGAGGCAATTCAGCTGGCGCAGACGGTAGGTAAGCCTCTTATCATAGCCGGTATTATTCAGGATCAGGATTATTTTGATCAATACATAAACCCACATCTGGATGGCAAACAAATTCGCTATATCGGGCCGATCGGGCCGGAAGAGAAGAGTGCGGTGTTGGGTGGTGCACTGGCCTTGCTGCATTTGATCAACTTTGATGAACCATTCGGTCTCAGTGTTATTGAAGCGATGGCTTGCGGCACACCGGTCATTGCCTTTAATCGCGGTTCGATGCCGGAGTTAATCATAAACGGTGAAACCGGCTTCCTGGTCGGTAATTATGGCGAGGCCTGTGCCAGCATTGCCAGGCTTGGTGAACTGGATCGTCGGCTCTGCCGTCAGCGGGTCGAACAAAACTTTACTGCAGCAATGATGGTTCAGCGTTACATCAAAGTATACACAGCAATCATCGCCGGCGCGCAGGATGCAAGGTGATGGTGATTTTGCAATGCGTACCGTGCGCACCGCCAAAATCATCATAATTTGTGAAAAATCAAGGCAATGGTAAGCGTAGGGCAAGCGGCATAGTTTTACCCGCACGATCTGTTCATTAACTTGTGAGTTCTTTGGCAGCATGTTTGCTGTGCATAACACTCTGTATGTGAGGTGTTTGTATGATAGTCGGTAAGATTTTGCGCCCGATCAAGGTCTCATTCATTTCCACCTATCCGCCCCGCAAATGCGGCATAGCTACCTTTACATCTGACCTGCTCGGCAGCATGAAGCAGCTTCACGGCAATGGCTCTGGAAATGGAGATCCGAACGGTTTTGAAGTGATTGCTTTGAACAGTGCAAGCGAAAACCATCACTATGGTCGGGAAGTAACTTTTAATATTCGGGATCAACACCGTGTCGACTACCAACGGGCTGCCGACTTTATCAATCATTCCGCCGCCGATGCAGTTTCAATTCAGCATGAATTTGGTATTTTCGGCGGCGATGACGGTAGTTATATCACTTCCCTGCTTGGTGCGCTGAAAAACCCTGCCGTAACCACCCTGCATACGATCCTTGAGGAACCTACTGCGGGTCAAAAACAAACCCTGATCCGCATCTGTGAACAATCGGTTCAGGTAGTCGTTATGGCCCAGGCGGCGGTCAACATCCTTAAAAAAACTTATGGTGTGCCTGAGGATAAAATACTGCTGATACCGCACGGTGCTCCGGATGTCCCTTTTCTTGATTCTTCCTATTACAAAGAACAGTTTCAGGCTGAAGGGAAAAAAGTTCTGCTCACCTTCGGCTTGCTCGGCCCAAGTAAAGGGCTTGAGTATATCGTTGAAGCAATGGAAAAAATTGTGCAGGTACATCCCGATGCTCTCTATCTCATCCTCGGCGCTACCCACCCGGAAATCACACGTCGTTACGGTGAACAGTACCGCCATTCATTGGAAAAGATGGTGCAGGATAAAGGACTGACAAATAACGTTACTTTCTACAACCAGTATGTTTCTCTCGAAAGACTGGTGCAATTCCTGGTAGCCACTGACATCTACATCACCCCCTACCTGAATCGGGAACAGATCACCTCTGGCACCCTTGCCTATGCTCTCGCCTGCGGCAAAGCGATCATTTCAACACCCTATGTCTATGCCGAAGAGTTGTTGGCCGATGAACGCGGCTGCCTGGTTCCATTTCGCGATAGCGCAGCGCTGGCTGATGCCGCGATCAATCTGCTGAGTGACGAAGGGCTACGCAACCGCATGCGTAAACAATCCTATCAATACGGCCGCCAGATGATCTGGAAAGAGGTGGCTCAGAATTATACAGCAGCTTTTCAACAGTCCCGTTTTAATTACCGTGGGCAGTTTACGCAAAGTGTGCAAGGCGCAGCAGTGACCGAACGCGCGGTTTTACCCGAAGTGAACCTGAAACATTTGCGCACTCTAACCGACTACACCGGCCTGCTGCAGCACGCCGCTTTTGAAGTGCCGGATCGGCAACACGGCTACTGCACCGATGACAACGCTCGCGCGCTCATCGCTGTTGTTATGAACTGGCGTCTTTATAAAGACGAGTCGATCTGGCCCCTGTTGAATACATATCTTGGCTTCCTGAATTATGCCCTGAATCAGAAACATGGTCGAACCCACAATTTCATGAGTTACGACCGCAAGTGGCTTGATGAGGTTGGTTCCGAAGACTGCCACGGACGCACCCTCTGGGCGCTTGGCTATGCCATTGCTCACGCCCCCAGTGATGCAGTGCTCAGCTTGACAACCCGGTTGTTCAAAGAATTGATTGAAGCGCCCCGAAAATTTACGTCTCCCCGTGCCTGGGCTTTTTCAGCGATCGGGGCAAACTACTATTTGAGACGATTTGGCGGTGACGCCCGCGTTCTGGAATTGCTGGAATTGTCCTCTAAAAAGCTGCTGCAGCTGTTCACTAAAAATGCTGATGACAGTTGGTATTGGTGTGAAGATATCGTTACGTACGATAACGCCCGCATACCGCAAGCCTTAATTATTAACGGCAGCATCTTGGGTGACAGTGCGATGTCAGATACAGGCCTGAAAGCATTGCAGTGGTTAATTGATACTCAAACCGAACCTGAAAGAGGGCATCTGTCAATAGTTGGCAATGAAGGTTGGTACCGTCGCGGCGGCATAAAAGCACGCTTCAACCAGCAGGCTCTTGATGCCACTGCTCTGACCGACGCTTGTTACCAGGCCTACATGAACACTGGTTCTAATCATTGGGCAAAAGCCATGGAATGGGCTTTTAATTGGTTTTTCGGCAATAACGACGTTAATCAACCTCTCTATAACTTCTCAAACGGCGGCTGTTTTGACGGGATCCATCCGGGTGGTATCAATCAGAACCAGGGTGCCGAATCGGTTGCATCATTGCTGTTGGCCTTACAGCGCATGCATATTGTTGCTCACCAGGGATTATTCCAGCAGCAGCTGACATTGAGCACATAAACAACCTTGAAGCGAAGAGCTGCAGTAGAAGCGAGCCAGTAGTCGGGAGAAGGGGGGACGAATTGATCTGATGTATGCTGTAATTTTGGCAGGTGGTAGTGGTACTCGTCTCTGGCCGCTCAGCCGCGCGCAATTCCCGAAGCAATATCTTTCTCTTGGTCGTGATCGGCAAAGTCTTTTCCAGGCCTCCATCACAAGAGCTCTCGTTGCTGTGCCCGCCGAAAATATTCTGGTAGTGACGCACCGCGACCAGAGTGATGAAATCAAAAGGCAGCTTGCGCTTTCCGGGCTGCAAAAAATAAAGATTCTGCAGGAGCCGCTCGCGCAAAACACTGCCCCGGCTGTTGGTTTTGCTGCCTGGTACTTGTTGAGGCATGCCGGATCTGCTGCCGTGATGGCCGTGCTGCCTTCCGATCATCTGATCCCGGATCATGATCTTTTTGCCGCCACGCTGCTCACAGGTGAACGTGCCGCCGCGGAGTACGGCCTGGTTACCTTTGGCATTCGTCCCACCTATCCGGAAACCGGTTACGGTTATATCCAATGTGGCGTCCAGCTTAACACCGACGCCTATCGTGTTGGAAAATTTGTTGAAAAACCCCGTCTCGAAAAAGCGCAAGCCTATCTGAAAGACCCCCGTTATCTCTGGAACAGTGGC
>DATIKA010000179.1:0-3183 GCA_035478055.1 Candidatus Limnocylindrales bacterium
CCCATTTTGCGGAACAGGAACGACTGTCGTCGAAGCAAAACTTTGCGGAATTAATAGTATAGGAATTGAGGCAAACCCTATCGCTCATTTCGCAAGTTCTGTAAAGGTGGACTGGAACATCGACCCATACGAGTTGATGAAACATGCACACGCAATCGCGCATGAGGTTACTAAAAAATTGGCCACACAACATAACACAACCCTAAGAACGTTGCCAAGTGACGCACTGTCACTGTTGCTTACAAACTCAATCAGTCCATTACCACTTCATAAATCACTGGTGCTAATAGACGCACTTAAATCACAAGCACACTCTGAATTCCATCGCCATGAAATGCTAGCTCTTGCAAAGTCTTTAGTTTTTTCAATCAGCAACTTGCATTTTGGCCCAGAAGTTGGTGTCCGTAGAAAAAAGAAATTAGACGCACCTGTTGTCGAGAGTTGGCTCTCCGAAGTGGCTACAATGGCTTCAGACTTACGCAGTTGCCGACGAGGCAATGCACAAGCTTTTATTTATCACGCCGATTCACGTCAGCTTAGTACGATTTTGAAACGAGAAAGCATTGATGCAGTTTTTACATCTCCGCCTTATCCAAATGAGAAAGATTACACAAGAACAACACGATTAGAAAGCGTTATGCTTGGTTTCATTAATAACAAAACAGAACTAAGGGCATTAAAAAAAGGTTTGTTGCGGTCAAATACTCGTAATGTATACAAAGGCGACGATGATGATACTTGGATCGCAGAGCATAAAGAGATACAATCGATAGCTGCAGAGATAGAAAAACGCAGAGTCGCCTTAGGCAAAACATCCGGATTTGAAAAGTTATACGGTAGAGTAACAAGGCTCTACTTTGGTGGAATGGCGCGTCATTTGGCCGAGTTGCGTCCTTTTCTTAGACCAGGCGCATATCTCGGCTATGTGGTAGGCGACCAAGCGTCGTATCTGCAGGTCATGATACGTACCGGCCAACTGTTAGCGGATATAGCTCAGTCGTTTGGTTATCGGGTTATAAGTATTGATCTGTTTCGTACGCGCCTTGCAACCGCAACACGTGAACAAATGAGAGAAGAAGTTGTCGTATTACAATGGACAGGAAGATAAGGAGGAGAATTAATAATGGCAAAGGCCGGCAATCGATATTCAAAACTTGTTGAGGATATTTTTGCTCAAAACTACAAGAGCGGCGCACAAGAGGTGGTATTTCAGCGAGCTGATTTAGTTAGCGCCGCAACCAAGCTTGGGATAAAGCTACCCAAGAATTTAGGCGATATTGTTTATAGCTTTCGCTATCGGGCCACTCTGCCAGAATCAATTCGTAATTGCGCTCCAGAAGGTTTGGAATGGGTTATTCGTTCCATTGGGCAAGCGAAATACAAATTCGCTCTTGCGCCTATGCCACGTATCCTTCCAAATACTCTTTTGGCCGAAACAAAAATTCCAGATGCCACACCAGGGCTCATTACAAAGTATGCTTTCAATGATGAACAAGGGCTTTTAGCAAAGCTGCGATATAACAGGCTTATTGATATTTTTTCAGGCGTGACATGTTATTCACTTCAAAATCATCTTAGGACAACTGTGCCGGACATGGGACAAGTTGAAACTGATGAAATTTACGTGGGTGTAGATAAACGCGGCGCTCAGTATGTTTTCCCAATTCAGGCGAAAGGTGGAACGGATCAACTTGGTGTTGTCCAGATTGAACAGGATTTTGCTTTGTGCGCAACCAAATTTCCGCAACTTATTTGTCGCCCGGTAGCTGCACAATTTATTGAAGATAATCTAATTGCTCTTTTTGCATTTGAAGAGAGCGAAAATGGTGTCACCATTAGCGACGAAAAACATTACCGCCTTGTTCCGCCTGAGCAGATGACAGATGAAGACTTGGCTACCTATCGTAAAAGAACAGTAAACACCGCATAACAACCGCATCAACTCGGACTGGCAATGGAGCGCAGCGCAATTGCCAGCCGGTTATGCGGATCGTTATCTACCATCAGAAAGGCTTTCCAATAACCTTTCAGGTCCGGATATTTTGGTAGTATCCAGATACCGGTAGTTGATTACCGCAAAAATCCAGAGGAGGCTCACCGATGATGCCATTGCACAGGAAGTTATCGAGGCGGGGCTTTATCTATGCAGCGGCCGGGGCTGGACTGGGCCTGGCTGGCCTGTCGGCCACTAGCGGCAATGCCGAACAAAGGGGCCGGGAGCTAGGTATCCCCTTGCCGGCACCCGCACTAGCTGGCGCAATGTCCGTAGAGGCGGCGATCCAGGGCCGCAGGTCTGAAAGAGGCTTTCTACCAGCTCCGCTGACTATGGGGCAGCTGTCACAGCTGCTGTGGGCGGCTCAGGGCATCACCGATCCCCATCCTGACCCAGTCCAGAGATTTCTCCGGGCTGCGCCGAGTGCGGGTGCCCAATATCCCCTGGAGCTTTATGTGGCAGCAGGGTTAGTCGAAGGGCTAGCAGCAGGAGTTTATCATTACCGCCCCCCGGAGCATGAGGTTGGGTTGCATCTAACGGGAGATCTGCGCCAACCCTTGGCCAGGGCCTGCTTGGGACAGATGTTTATGGCTCCAGCAGCAGTTTTAATCGTTATCACCGCCGAATATGGCCGGATCACTGGCCGATACGGGGAGCGGGGCATCAGATATGCTCACATGGAGGTCGGCCATGTGGGGCAAAACCTTCACCTGCAAGCGGAAGCCCTCGGGTTGGGGACGGTAGTGATCGGGGCCTTTAGGGATGACGAGGTAGCCGAGGTGTTACAGCTACCTCATGGGCTCGAGCCGTTGTATGTGATGCCGGTCGGTCGGGTTAATTAAGGTGCCGGTCGGAGGTTGACCGGAGCTACCGGAGTGTGGTTGATAACATCTGAGCAACCCCATAATAAAGCGGTATACCTATGGTTACATTAAACGGGAATGTCAGTGCCAGCGACGCAGTAAGTGCGAGCGATGGATTCGCCTCGGGGATGGCGGCCCTCATGGCCGCTGGCGCCGAGATATACGAAGCGCTGCCGGCCATAACGCCGAGCATCGTCGCCCCACCCGCACTCAGCCCGACCAAAGAACCGACGAGCACTCCGACCAGGCCATGAATCGGCGGCATGATGAGCGCGAAGGCCAGTAGGCGAGCGCCAACGGTCTTCCACTCATTTAGCCTCGCGGCCG
>DATIKA010000180.1:0-6815 GCA_035478055.1 Candidatus Limnocylindrales bacterium
TTTGTTTTTTTTAGCTTGTCGTATCTAAGGTATTTTGTCTGAGGGGTGAGGCCATTGTCAGCTGAACACGTTTATATGCAAATCATTCAGGAGTTGCAAGCGGGCAGCCACCCAGGCGATCTTCTGGATTTAATGGAAGAACTGGATGATCAGCAGAAGGTAGAGTTACTAGAACGTTTGTCTGATGACGATGCAGCCAAAATACTCCAAGAAATGGAAGATTTTGAGCAAGCCAGCCTGGTTCGCCTTTTGGGCGCTGATCGGGCTACTGCTATTTTGAGGAATATGCCTTCTGACGACGCTACCGACCTTCTCGGCGAGCTCTCACCGGAAGAAGCACACGAGATGTTGCAGTTGATCGGTGACGAAGAAGATGCGACGGATTTTGGTGACCTGCTGAAGTACCCGGCTGAAAGCGCCGGGGGTATAATGACTACCGAATATATATCTTTTCCAGAAGATATTCCCGTTGAAGAAGCTATTTCCCGACTAAGAATAATAGCCCCGGAAGCAGAAACAATTTACTATATTTATGTCGTTAACCAGGAAGGCTGTCTGATCGGCGTAATTTCGCTGCGTGATCTGATTGCGTCTGCCGATGGTACTTTACTGAAGAATATCATGCGCCACAACGTAATCAGCGTTAACGCTGCAACCGACCAGGAAGAGGTGGCACGGGTAGTTTCCAAGTACGACTTGCTGGCAGTTCCTGTCGTTGATGACCAGGGACGGTTACTCGGCATTGTTACGGTCGATGATGTGTTGGATGTTCTGGAACAAGAAGCAACCGAGGATATCTATCACCTGGCCGGTGCAAGCGAAGTTGAAGGGATGGAACTTACCGAAGCCCCGGTAGCAAAAGTAGTCCGTCTCAGGTTGCCATGGCTATTGATCAGCATGGTCGGTGGGATTCTATCCGGCAGTGTGATTGGCAGATTTGAAAGTACTCTGGAATCGATTGTGATGTTGGCCATGTTTATCCCTGTGATCATGGATATGGGGGGTAATGTAGGTACCCAGTCGTCGACTATATTCGTACGTGGTATCGCCACAGGTGAAATTGATCGAACTGAGGTGTGGCCATACTTCTTTCGCGAAGTTCGTGTCGGCATTGTTTTGGGGATTATTTGTGGCATTGTGATCAGTGTTGTCACCTACATTTGGCAGGGAAACCCTTATCTCGGACTGGCAGTCGGCATTTCAATGATGGCAACCATCATGGTGGCTGCGCTGATTGGCACGCTGGTACCCCTTCTGTGCAACATGATGCATATTGACCCGGCTATCACAGCAGGCCCCTTCGTTACTACGATTAAAGACATCACCGGGTTACTGATATATTTTTCAGTAGCGTCCATTTTTCTGGAATATTTGCGTTAGACCCGCACGGAATTAATGTATTTCTTTGTTTTTCAGCTTCTGGTTTGCCAAGGCAGTTCTTGCGAGCTGTAACCTTGCGTTTCACTTAAGGCGACCCCCCGACATCTGCTTCATTTGACAGATCCGGTATCCTCCAGCCAAGCACAGGTGTTTTTCAGAACGGACATCATTGCACAGGCAAATGTGTCCGTCAACCGATTCGCACGTGTCCAGGTGATTTTCCTCCATGCAGGCCGTCCTGTTTCAGATTAAAGCTCTCGTCCGGCCATTTACACCGCTTGTTTGCGCCAACTAGGAAAATTCTACCACTACAATAGCCCTCATGTCATGATTCCGCAATCGATCAAAAACCCATATTATCCTGTCAGTCAGGTCGGGCAGTTACCTTTTTTAGATATTTAGCAAAAGATTGCAAAAAAAAGCTTGCTTTTTATGTTAAAAGGGTGTAAAGTGGTGAAAAGTGGTTCCTAAACGTCACCAAATGAGGCGGACGCATGTTTACAGGGGAATATTATCATACTTTGGACAGCAAGGGAAGAGTCATTATTCCTTCGCGGTTGCGTGAAGGGTTAGGCGAACGCTTTATGCTGGCACGTGGTCTGGATCAGTGTATTTTTGTTTATCCCATGTCTGGTTTCGCTACTTTGCACCAGGATCTGAAGCGGCATGCTATCACTAATAATGACACACGTGTTGTTTCCAGAGTTTTGTTCGCGGGAGCGATGGAAGTGGAAGCCGACAAACAGGGTCGGGTACTTATTCCTCAAAATTTACGTGAACATGCCAACATTGAAAAAGACCTGGTGATTATCGGTGTCTCAGATCGTGTCGAGATATGGAATGATACAGCCTGGAGAAATTACTTAAGCGGAGCCAAGAGCAAATATGAAATATTCGCTGAAAATATGGATAGTACTAAACTCTAGGTGTGGTGTTTTTACGTGGTAGAATTGCATCTTCCTGTTTTAGAAAAAGAAGTGCTGAACTATCTCGATTGCCGGGGTAACGGGGTTTATGTCGACGCCACAGTTGGAGACGGTGGACATGCTGAAGCGATTTGCCGCTCACTTGATCAGAGTGGACGTTTGATCGGAATTGATTGGGATGCTGCTGCTCTTGATCGGGCTAAAACCAGGCTGTCCGGGTTTCTCGGGCAGGTAAACCTGATTCATGACAGCTATACCCGATTGGAAGAGATTTTAGGCGAGATGGGGTATCCAGGGGTTAACGGGATTTTGATAGATCTGGGGGCCTCTACCCTTCAGTTGATGGATCCTGAACGGGGCTTTTCTTTTCACCAGGAAGGAAGTTTGGATATGCGCATGGATCGTCGATTACCTCTATCGGCAAAAGAGATTGTGAACAGTTATTCTGCTGTGCGGTTAGCTGACGTATTTTTTCGTTTCGGAGAAGAACGTTGGTCGAAGCGAATTGCTGCCAGAATTGTTCAGCACCGCCAGGACAGTGGATCGATTGTCGACAGCCGTCAGCTTGCAGAAATAGTTAAACTGGCTGTTCCGGCCCGTTTTCGCCGCCAGGGGGGCCATCCAGCAAGACGTACTTTTCAAGCATTGCGTCTTGCTGTAAACCAGGAATTGGATAACCTGACAGCAGTTTTGCCGCAAGCTCTGCGCTGTCTCGCTCCCGGTGGGCGATTATGTGTTATCTCGTATCATTCTCTGGAAGATCGGATTGTCAAACATTTTTTCCGGGAGCAATCAAAACGATGTGATTGTCTTCCGCACAGCATTTGTGTTTGCCGGAAGGAAGACGAAACGATTGTATTGACCCCACAGGCAATTAAACCATCTGAAATGGAAGTTAACAATAATCCCAGGTCTCGTAGCGCACGCTTGCGAGCGGTAATGCGCAGAGAATCAGCATCGTAGAAAGCAGGTGAATGCATTGTTGCAGGCTAGACAAGTAAGTGCACCAAGTTGGCAAACGTCACCGGTTCAGCCAAAAACGTTTCCGGTAAAACGGACTCAAACCAGGCGGGGCATACGGAAAGTGCAGTTGTTGTTTATCGCAATCACTTGCTTTACACTAAGCCTCATGGTAATAGCCCAGTATTCATATCTAGTTGTTCTAAATCAAAGGATTAGTCGTGTCAGAGCGTTTGTGGAAGAAATACAGGAAACATCTCTGGTCCTGGAACGGGAAGCAGCCGAGCTTAGTTCAATAAGCAGGATAGACTTTCTGGCCAGGCATGAGTTAGGTATGATCGAACCTGCAGTTAACCAGTTCAGAGTGCTTGCTGCCAATCAGGGAGATTGAATCGGTTCGAGGGAGTGAACGGCATGGCTGATGTTACTTATCCCCAGACTGCCGTACGTAAAAGGCTGAAAGTGGTTTTTGCTTTAACTGTTCTGATCATGTTTCTTCTGATCAGCAGGCTGGCCTGGATTCAGATAGTGCGCGCAGCTGCACTATCTGAGCAGGCTTGGGAACAGTGGAATCATACTATGACTGTCAGGTCGGCTCGCGGATCGATTTACGATCGCCACAATCGCTTGCTTGCGGGTGTTACTACGGTTGACACAGTGGCTGCAGTTCCTCCGCAGGTAGAAAATCCGCAGGTTACTGCTGCAGAACTGTCTGCGGTTTTAGGGATGGATGCAGACCGCATTTATGAACTTATAACCATGGCGGATCGCCATACAGTATATATCATGCGTAAAGTTGATCCGGAAGTCTCCCAGGCCGTCCGCGAACTGAATTTACCGGGCATCACATTTATTGATGAAGAACAGAGGTACTACCCGGGTGGCAACCTGGCTTCGCAGTTGCTCGGTTTCGTCGGCATGGATCAAGGGTGGTCCGGGTTAGAGTTTTTCTACGAAGATTACCTCCGCGGCAGTGAGGGCAGAGCCCATTTTCTTGTTGACGCCCGGCAACGACAGGTGCCGTACAGTTTTAGCCGCTCTGTAACGCCTCCGTCGGGCATGGATTTGCGCTTGACTATTGATGAAACCATACAACATATTGTTGAAACAGAATTAGCCAGAACTATGCTTACGATTAAACCAAGACAGGTTATGGCACTGGCTGTCGACCCACGAACTGGAGCTGTGCTGGCTGTTGCATCCAAACCGGATTTCAATCCTTTGTTTTTTGACAGATACGATCCGACTCTCTGGAACCTGGCACCGTTTACAACTTCTTATGAGCCGGGTTCTACTTTTAAAATGATTATCGCCGCAGCAGCAGTTGAGGAAGGTCTTTTTAGTGAAGATGAACATTTTTTCTGTAACGGATACACTATTGTAAATGATACCCGGATCAACTGCTGGACTGTTCAGCGGGGGGGGCATGGATATGTGAGTTTCCGGCAAGCCCTTGATGGTTCTTGTAACCCGGCATTCATTGAGCTTGGCATCAGGTTGGGAGAGGACAGGCTTTTCCGTTACAAGGAGGCATTTGGGTTTGGCATGACTACAGGGATCGATTACCCCGGTGAAAGTGCTGGTAAGATTTTTGAGGCGCAGAGGATGGGACCTTTAGAATTGGCGACCACTTCTTTTGGCCAGGGGATAACGGTTACCCCGGTTCAGCAGGTTATGGCCATAGCATCGATGGTCAATGGAGGCTATTTGCTCAAACCTTATCTGGTTCAGGAAATGCGCAATGCCGAAGATGAAGTGATCTATTATCGCGATCCTGAGGTTGTACGACAGGTGATTTCCAGTGAGACCGGGCAGACAATTGCTGAGATGATGGAAAGTATTATCATCCGCGGTACTGGAACCAGTGCTGCTGTTGAAGGTTTCCGCGTAGCGGGGAAGACTGGAACAGCTCAAATAAAGGGTCAGGACGGAAATTATTTGGAAGATTACTTCATTTATTCTCTAGTGGGATTTGCTCCTGCTGAGAATCCGGGAATCATCCTTTTTGTAGCAATGGATGGGGAGGCAAGGGGCACAGGTTGGGGTTCACAAACCACCGGGCCGTTATTTAGGAGAATCATGGAGGGCATCTTAAATTACAAGCAAATCGCGCCGTCTAAGGCGTCGCTCTCAACGCCTTAGAAGTACAAGGCCTAAGTTCACATTATAAGGCTGGGGGCAATCCGTTATTATGCTAAGAGGGTTAGAAATAATCGAGGCCTGCCAGGGGAAACTGTTGCAGGGAGATCCGGAGCAGCTGATTTCCGGGTTTTCGATTGACTCGCGACAGGTTAAGCCGGGCGACTTTTTTATCCCTTTTAAAGGACAGCAGAATGACGGCCATAAATATATCGGTCAGGCTTACGACAGGGGTGCAGTAGGCTCGTTTTACTCGTTGCCAGAGTCACCATCTGCGGAACTACCGAATCAAATATTGTTGATTGCAGTCAAAGACACCATGGCAGCGCTGCAACGACTAGCTGCTGCGTACCGGCTTCGGTTTAATTTGCCTGTTGTTGGCATCACCGGCAGCAGTGGTAAAACGACCACCAAGGATTTCATAGCGGGTGTTCTGTCCGCAAAATATAATGTGTTGAAAACTACAGGAAATTTTAACAATGAAATCGGGTTGCCTTTAACGATATTGCAATTGGAAGACGATCATCAGGTTGCTGTACTTGAGATGGGCATGACTGCCAGTGGCGAAATAAAGACACTGTCCGAAATTGCTCGGCCCGATATTGGCGTAATCACCAATATCGGAGAGGCTCACATAGAACTGCTTGGTTCAATCGATGCTATAGCCAGAGCGAAAGGTGAACTGTTAGATTACCTCGGATCAGGCGGGGTTGCTGTTTTGAATGGCGATGATCCCCGCCTCCTTGAAATGGGAAAACGCTTCCCGGGAAAAGCATATTATTATGGCTTCAACCAGGGCGATATTAGATGCTTGGTGTTGTCTCAAAGGGGAGAAAAGAGCTTTTTCCGGGCGCGTTTTCCAGATAACGAAGAAGGGTGGTTCGAAACACCTTTGCCGGGGCGGGAATCAGTTAGTAATGCCCTGGCAGCACTTGCCGTTGGTTATCTTCTGCGGCTGAGTATACCGCAAATGCAGGATGGGCTTATGTCGAGCCAAACCTCTGCAGGCCGGCTGCAAATTTTACAGACGAAAAGTGGTATAAAAATAATTGATGACAGTTATAATGCCAACCCGAGTTCAGTACGAGCAGCGCTGAAGGTGTTAAGAGATATGGGCGGTATTAAAACTGTCGCTGTCCTCGGAGACATGCTTGAACTCGGGGCTGCCAGCAGGGAAGCACACTTGGCAGTTGGCAATTACGTTGCAGAGTGTAGTATCGGCTGCCTTGTTACAGTTGGCGAACGGGCGAGGGGCATCGCCGAAGGGGCTAGAAAAGCCGGTATGGATGCCTGTTCGTATGCCGATCATGAAGAAGCTCTGGCTCACATAAAAAGCCTGTCTTTGAATGAGGAGTGGCATATATTGATCAAAGGTTCACGGGGTATGCGCATGGAAAAAATCATCCAGGC
>DATIKA010000181.1:0-4604 GCA_035478055.1 Candidatus Limnocylindrales bacterium
ACCATCATAGGAGATGTTTGCCCAAAAAAAACAGGGGTGCTTTTAGCTTCAAAAGACGGCAAAACACCCCTGCATGGTCACGGTTACAATCACTTCAAGATGGATTAAAAACTTAACGAGAATTTACTCATCGACCACCAAATGCACTGTTACCTCATTTTGTTCCCTGACTCATCTTTTGAGCAAGTTTTTGCCTGGCTTGAAAAACCAAGCTCTGAATAAACTCATCCCGGTTAGTATTGTCCCTGCCGTCGTAGTATATGGTGATGATCGGGATACCGAGATCTTCGCTAATCACTCCTTGCTGCGCTTCGACCACTGCAGCGGGCATACACGTGAAAGGAGCAACGAATATAGCTCCGGCCACCCGATCGCGACTGGAAAAAGCGATTGTGCGCCCGATCGTCATCGGGGGCTCGCCGGCGCTACGTTCCGGAACATATTTAATAGAGTGCTTCCTGATCTCCCATGCTTCCGGTTCCTCTTGGCCGTGCAAATAACTTACTGCAGCGTGTGCCAGGCGGTGTTCATCGCGTTGAGCCAACCTTGCAACTGCAGCGTACCCTAATTTTTTGGCATAATTTGCAATACTTCTCTGAAAGGAATATTCCATTTCCGCTTTGCGATAATTGGTGTATGCTGTGTAACTGAAAAATTCCGATGCCGGAGCAAAAGCTGCCTCACCGCCGGCCACTTCTATTTGTTTAATCAAATCCTGATTACAACGATCATCCAGGCGGACGTAAAATTCGCCAGCCACCATAATCCGAGGTCTAAGTTCTCCGTTTCGGGGTATAGCAGCAAACCGCTTTGCCGATTCGGCCAGCAATTTTTCGAGTGGCTTCAGGTGGCTCCCTGGTAGAAGTTGTGGCCAACTGAAACGATGGCTGCGCAGAACGCTGCATAACTGCTCGCAGCAATCTTCGAAAAGAGCTTCGGAGGCACCTTTCTCCAATTCGTATGGTCTGCTTGAGTGAAGCATTTTGTACAACTGGTCCACGGCAACGGTGCCATCAAAAAAAGCAACAACAAACGCTGGCCCAAACCTTTTTACGAGATCTTCCATTTTGATGGCACAAACTTTCTGCGCTCCATAACCAGCACGGTTAAGAAGCAGAGCTTGTGTCGGCGCGTAAAGACCGTAACGACAAGGGCCGCAGGACCAACCCTGGAAAAAAACGACCCCGTTTTCAGCAAGCTCAAGAGGATTTTGTACAGCGTATTCAAGATAATCCTGCATGTTCTGGATAAACGGCAGGCACTCCTCACCATTCAGGTAGTGACGGGCCAAGGTCAAATCTTTATCATTACTGCGTGGGAGCGGAGCAGATTCAATACCACGGCTTTCAAACAGCGCTGCAAAAATCGAGGAGTGTTTGGTGCCGTCAGGAATTAGTATTTTATTCCATTCATGGTCGGCAATTTTGGCCGGCCGAGCCGAGTAAAAGGGGACAACAACGCTCTTTTTCCTTGAACGGCAGGTGTTCTTGAAGGCCTCTAGTCTGGTAATCATTCCGGCGGCAGCGGTATGTTCGTCTAAAGTAAGGCGCAGGTATCCGGACACGTTATCCAGATAATGGCGTAACATGGAATTAGGTCCGCACCGGAAGGGATCCTGCAGCACCAGGTGCATTTGCGGCAAACCGCTTCCCTCTACCCTATCATTTAAAAACTGGGTCACCAGGGCTGTCGAAAGCATCTGCTGAAGCTGAGCAGGGTAGATATTATCCATGTGCTTCATCTTGTCTTTCATGTAGCGTTCGAATTCTTCGCGGTGCGGATCCAGAAATGAAGAATTTATCCTACCTTCATACCAGCCGCGCATGTATTCAAGAAGAAAATCCTGGGGCAAAGCAACCAGACCCCGTTTCGCGGCATGTACCATCAAATTTTTGGAGACAAAAGAATCATACAGCGTATAGGAACGACCCAGAATTACAGCCACCACCGCTTCGGGATGTGCTTTGAGTCCTTCGATAACCCGTTGGCCCTCCTCCTCGATCGATCGACGATAATTTTCGAGTGCGCGGTAGCCCTCGCCGACAGCTTCGTTTAACCTCTCATGAGAATAATCTTTGCCGAGTAACTTCCTGGTTAGCGGCTGCATTTGTTCTCTGATTCGGGCGGGTCCTTCACGATAAAAAAGCTGCGCGTGAAGCACTTTATCTTCTGGCAGTTTCAAGGAATGCACAACGACGCCCCGGACCATCTGCAGCAAGGGACAACTCGACGACGTCCCCCAGGGCACCGCCCAGGGGAGAGGTTCCAGGTCAATCACTTCAGGGATAAATATATAATCGAGATCTTTTTTCATAAGTTCCCGATAATGGCCAATCAAAACTTCGATCGGGTAGCACATCTCGGTGTCAAGAGCAGACTTCCCCTGTTCCAGAATCTCTTCGCTAGATTCGCCGCTCAGCACTAAACTGGCCCCAAGAGTTTTAAAAAAAGCCGCCCAAAAAGGGTAGAGTTCGTAAAACAGCCCACCGCAGGCTATTCCTACCCGGATTCCTTCAAAGAGCGGTTCACCTGCTGCATCCCAAAACTTATCGTGCTTCGCAAGGAGGTGATCCGGTAGTTCACTGCCCATCATTTTGTTTTCAAGATTGGAATAGCGGCCGCAGCGATCGCCGTAGATAAAACTTGTCCCATCGGTGAATTTGATCACGTCAAGCTGGCAGTTGTGCTCATGTTGGCATGTTGCACGGCAGCCTCGCTTTTCAAGAGTAAAGCTGTTGAAGCGATCCAGTTTATGGAATGAATTTACAGCCTGCACCCCATCTAGATGAAATAATCTGGCTGCCAGCGCAGCCCCCAGAGCGCCGGTAAGTTCAGGACGTTGCGGAACATATATCTTCTTGTCGCACTGAAAAGCAAAGGCACTGGCAAGGGCATGGTTCTTGGCAGTTGCGCCGGTAAAAATCAGCTTCCCCTCCAGAGTCCTGTTCTCGACAGTTCGGTTGAGATAGTTGCGAGCCGAGGAATAGGCTAAACTGGCCAGTTGAGACTGCAGGGGCAAGCCCCGTGAAGCTGCAGATACAAGAGTCGACTGCGAAAGCAGAGTGCACGTATCCCCCAAATCGACAGCATAATCCGCCTGAAACGCTTTTTGCGAAAATTCTTCCTCGATCTTAACACCGAGAAGCTCAGCTAAATTTTCCAGGAACGTCCCCGTCCCCGCAGCACAAACCGGGTTCATATTGTAATCAAAAAGAACGCCATTTTTGATCTGCACAAATTTTGAGTCTTCGCCGCCGATCTCAATAATGGAAAGAGTTTCGTCATCATAGAGCGACTTTACGCCTTCAGCCTGACAGGTTATTTCGTCCACGGCATATTCAGCATTCAAGATCTTCTGGGCAAGAAAGCGTCCGGAACCAGTCGTGCAGGCTACGATCCGCCCTTTTGCCAGGAAGTGGCCGTATTGCTGTTCCAATTCGTTCATCAAAGCTAACACTTGCAAAGCAGGACGCCCGGCGGTCGGAAGGTAAACACCACCGATGAATCGTCCGCTGCTATCCGCCAAAGCGCATTTGGTTGATACTGACCCGCAGTCTACTCCCAAATAAAGTGTGGAAAGATCATACTCAATTCCGGACTCACTTCCATTGTCATAGATAACTCTACCCGGATCGAGAGGCGGCAGCGGGTTATCCGGAACATATATGCCGGATAACAGATGCTCCAGGCCAAGTTTGGACAGCTCTACATCCACCCCGGTTAATGCTGCGCCTAAGGCACTGATATATTCATGATCGGGAGGGACCACTATCTCTACCCCTTGACCCTGGCAAAATACTTGCAGATGTTTAAAAATAGCTTTATTGTTGGCCACACCGCCTATTGCCACCAGAGTGCCGCCGGAACCATTGATCCTGTTATTGGCAACCCCGGTAACCACCAGGTCAACCAGGGCCCTGGCCATGCCATCGGCGACAGCAGCCTGTGACGCCCCTTCGTTGATGGCATGAGTCATATCAGACTTGGCAAAAACGGCACAACGGCCAGATATTTTTACCGAAGAACCAGACTGCACTGCAACCTCAGCCAGCTCTTGAGCATTGTAACCCATCCGTGTGGCTTGCTGATACCAGAATGAACCACTTCCCGCAGCGCACTGACCGTTGCGATTAAAAAAACTCACTGCGCCGGATGATTCTAATTCCAGGTAATACATGCTCTCATGACCCAGAGAAAGAACCGTTTCGGCTTTGATCGACCGAAAAGCCAGCCCGGCCTGCAAAGCTTCAATTTCGAGAATCGGGCTGATGCCAATTTCTTCAGCCACCATCCTGGCATTGCTGCCGGTAAGTCCAAGCCTTACTGAAGAAGACTCGACATTCTTCAGTAAAATTTCGAAGCATTCCTTCGAAGCTAATGCAGGATTACCCGCGATGAGTCGATAAACATGTTGGATCCTGTCACCCTCCACCAGCACTCCTTTTACAGCAAAAATCCCTATGTCAAGGCCAATACTGGCTGTATTTTCTGTTAGTTGAGCCAACTGATTAATAACCGATCACCTCTCCGTTCTGTTATTTACATGATTCAATCGGAGTTTATTCTACCATGAGTTGCTATTTATCGTCTACCTTTTCATCGGT
>DATIKA010000182.1:0-7201 GCA_035478055.1 Candidatus Limnocylindrales bacterium
CGCTTTTAGTCGGCTTTTTCTCTGTTAGCAGCGACTGAACAGTCCTTCCTATTCCAGGGATTACCTTCTCCGGAATAAGATGTGCCAGAGGAACCAAGACAAAATCACGCTCGTGTAATCGAGGGTGGGGCAGCTTCAGTAGGGGTGTGCACATAACAATTTCCTCGTATAACAGCAGGTCAAGATCGATGTTGCGTGGGCCCCACTTTTCGGCCCTTATTCGCTCCATTCGATTTTCAACAGCCAGCATTTTTTGCATAAGCAGTGTTGGCGGTAAAACTGTGCCAACAGACGCGCATGCATTCAGATAAGGGCCTTGCTCAGGGCCTCCCACCGGCAAAGTCTCGTAGACAGGTGAAACGGCTATGAAAAAGACAGTTCGATCCCCAATGAGCAATTCCATTGCCTGCTTTAAATTCCGGAATCGATCTCCCAGGTTAGAGCCGAGTCCGATGTGTGCCATTCTCATATTTGAATGGGTTTACAACAGAATCTTTTTTCGCAAAAAAGACCTGATGTTTCCTCCTTTTTTTTTGCGTCTGCAACGCAGAGAGAGCGTAGAAGAAAAAAGTTAATTTTATATTTTTAACCATTCAGAAACATCATCAGCGCTTTGGTTACACTCCTTTCGCCGGGTGACCACCACGCTAACTCCGCCTTGCACACCGGGAATTGGTGGATCAGGTTTGCATACTTCAACAGTTGCTTCCAATACTCCGGGCAGGGTTAAAAGTTTGGCAGAAATGTGGCTGGCCAACGTTTCAAGCAGCTGCCGGGGCTTACCGTAAACTAATTCTTTCACTATCACAACGGCTTCCCGATAATCAGTTGTGTTTTCGATGTTATCATCTTCAACGTTGGACAAGTCCACACCCAGTTCAAAGCTAATGTGAAATTCCTGCCCCCTTTCTTGCTCCTCTGCCAATACCCCATGAAAGGCATAGCAGACAATTTTTTTGACGATAATTTTGTCCAATTAATTCCTACCTCCGAACGATAGCATCAGTCATACTTGCTACCCTGCGCATTTGTCTGACATCATGCACGCGTATGATGTCAACACCAGCGCTGATGCCGAATGCGACAGTGGCTGCTGTTCCTTCCAGGCGGTCTTCCGTCGGAAGATCAAGGAGTTTGCCGATCATTGATTTTCGGGAAGTTCCTAGTAAAAGGGGGTATCCAAAATGGCAAAAATCACTCAGATGCTGCATCACTTCCAGATTTTGCTGCAGATCTTTGCCGAATCCGATACCCGGGTCAATTATGATCTGGCGATCATCGATTCCTGCCAGAAGTGCCAGTTCTATTGATTCCAGCAATTCAGATATAATATCCGGAATTAGGTCCCGGTAATTGGTGCTTCGGCGATTATGCATCAGGCATATCGGCACTCCAAAACTGGCGGCTACAGCACCGAGGGAAGGGTTTTCTTTCAAACCCCAGACGTCATTTAGCATCTCCACGCCGGCTTGCAGGGTTTCCTGCGCTACCTCGGGTTTATAAGTATCTATGGATAGAGGTGTTTTGAAATGCTGATCTTTTTTCAATGCTTTTATCACTGGTAGAACCCGACCAAGCTCTTCAGAGGCGCTGATCGCCCTTGAACCTGGTCTTGTAGATTCCCCACCAATATCGATTATGTCGGCACCTTCTGCCGCCATTTCATGGGCATGGGATAAAGCCTGTTCCAGCTGATAATGCTGTCCTCCGTCTGAAAAGGAATCAGGGGTTACGTTAAGGATGCCCATGAGGAGTGTTCTTTCACCTAGCGGCAGCCGGTATTCTCCAAGCCTTAATTCCATTGGCGGTTTGCGACACAGACGTTCTAAGTTCTGACAGAGCATGCTGCCCAAATCCGCGAGAATACCTGGCTGAAGTTTTAAATCGGAACATATTCCCGACAGCTGTTTGAGTGTGCCAATCAAAAGGCCTCCAACTTCTGTTAGGTTGGTATGTTCTTTGCGAGGAAAAAATATTTCTGCTCCGTGGGAGCGGACTTCCTTTGCTAATTTTTGCACTGCCGAAGTGGGGATCCGGTGTAGTTTAATCAAATAACGTTGGTTGCTTTCAGATATTAACGCGACAGCTTTGCTGTCAAAGTTTAAAGCCCGCAGTTCTTTTTCCAGAGTGTCCATTCGGCAAACAGTCATCTGCATTTTTACAACCCCCATGTTCAGCAGAACAGACGTTCTATGTGGACTCGTTGCTTCATGTTTTTACATTCTTCCCTGGCTGCACAACAAAAGCAGAGACGGGATAATCTGTCTGCGTTGCGGAGCGCCTTACTCAGAGGCGAATAGTGTTCGTCGGCTTCTTTTTTGATACGGTGCTGTAATATCGCTTTTATGATCAGTTCACGCTCCGATAATGAAAATCCGGCTTCAATCAGGATCGGTTCAGCCAGTTCGGCACTGTGCTGCGCATGATCAACGGTGGTTTGATATTCATTCCATCGGCCGATGTCGTGGAGTAGTCCGGCGGCATAGGCCATCTCCTGGGAAATAAAAGGAGAGCCTTCTTCCAATAAAAGCAAATAGGTTAATCTTGCCACAGTTAGCATATGCTCGAAATCGTGGTGACAGAATTTGCGGCTCGCCTCTTGGTTTTTATTCTTAAGCAAGCAAGGTTGGTAATTTCGATGAAAGATAATATTGTTGACCCGGTCCATGATGACTCCTGTCGCTTTACATAGTTCCTTTTATCAAACTAAAGGCTTCAATCCGCGAACTGGCATTTCTTCGGAAGAGTCCTCTGACAGCTGAGGTTACTGTGATAGCGCCTGGCTTGCCAACACCGCGGATACTCATACATAAGTGCTCTGCTTCAATAACTACAACGACACCCCTTGTTTTTAATTCTTCAGTGATAATATTAGCCACGGTACTGGTCAGACGCTCCTGCAGCTGTGGGCGACGCGACAGGATATCGATTACCCGGACCAGCTTGCTTAATCCGACTATTCTGCCAGTCCCGGGGACGTAAGCGATGTGTGCTTTACCGTAGAAAGGGAGAAGGTGATGTTCGCAGATGGAATAAAAAGAAATATCCTTGACCAGTACTATTTCATCATGTCCGTCTTCGGTGAAACATGTTTGCAGTGGGGCCCGGGGATCCTGCTGTAACCCGTCAAACAGTTCGCCATACATGTTTGCGACACGCATGGGGGTATCGCGTAAGCCTTCTCTGTTCAGATCTTCCCCGATAGCTTCTAAAATCATCTCTACAGCCCGAGCTATTTTTTCTTTGTCCACCAAGGCACCGCCTTTTTCTAAATATTAAGTCCGCCAAAGATCAGGTAATGTTAAGGTCAACTGGTCACAGGAAGAGCTCAATCGGGTCAATTTTTTAATCATGCCTCGCCAGCACTGCGGTATTCACCTTTTCCGAGTGAGATGTTTCTTTGGGGTTCCTCGGCCTTGTCAGGAGAAACAACGGTTCCCTCGCTGGGGAATGGTGCAGACGGTTCGCCCGGAGCAAAGCCCCACGTTACAAACTTGATAATGGCTGTTGTAGAATTAGCATTCAGATTCTGTTCCAAGGTTACCGGAATAAAAGCGTTCAACAGAAAAGCAAACATAGCGAATAAAGCGGTTTTACCCAACAATATAAGAAACAATAAGAACAGAACGACGAAGCAATTCTCTCTTATATGTTTTTAACGGCGAATATTCTGCCTCCCGAAAGCTGTCTTTTCGATATAACGCTTTGCTTAAATTTCGACGGAACGCAACCTTTTCCTTTTTTCTGTATTTCCCCTCAATCAGCATTAGCGTTACATGAAAATTCCTCACGCAGCCGCAATATCCTGCACGATATAATAGAATGCCAGCATGGATGAAAACATTGCTTTCGGACTTTGTCTTACATCTTTTGGTGTTAAACGTTGGTTGAAATGCCCTGGTGATGATATAATGAACCTCAGTAATGGGTATGATGAACCAGTGATGATCTTCGATTTAAGGAGGTCAGATCCTATGTGTCGTTTCATTGGCACAATCAACAAAGCGACTTTTCGCTATACCACATGCTCGTCTGATTTTTCTTGATGGGTAGCTCGGCTGCAATTCGTGAAGAGGCGGAGAAAAATACGGACGAAAGAATTGAGCATAATTGACAGTGGATGTATAAAAGATGGGTTGCTTATTTCTCAATTGTGTTCCCTTGCGGAGCATATTCCTTTCAGCTGATAATTGGCGAAGATACTGCCTGCAAAAGCGGCAAATTAGTAGAATCAGGGGTGAGAGTATAAGTGTTACTCGCTATTGATGTCGGCAATACTCATATTGTGCTTGGTGTATTTGAAGATGATAGGATTGTAGTTAATTGGCGACTGGCAACACGGCGGGACAGTACTGAAGACGAGCTTGGGATGGTTATAATAAATCTTTTAAATAATAACCAGCTGCGGTTGGATGATATTGACGCTGTTGCTATTTCTTCTGTCGTTCCTCAACTGATGTATTCACTGGAACGCATGGCAAAGAAATATTTTAATGTCGTGCCTCTCGTGATCGGGCCTGGCATTAAAACAGGGCTGAATATACTGATGGATAATCCACGTGAAGTCGGGGCGGATCGTATCGTTAACGCTGTAGCTGGATATTCTTTGTATGGCGGCCCTTTAATAATTGTCGATTTTGGAACAGCGACTACCTTTTGTGCAATTTCCGAAGAAGGTGAATATTTAGGCGGTGCAATCGCACCGGGCATTGGTATATCGATGGAAGCGCTTTTTGAAAAAGCGGCCAAGCTTCCAAGGGTAGAATTAATAAGGCCTGCCAATGTAATCGGCAAAAACACCATTGCCAGCATGCAATCCGGAGTTGTTTACGGCTTTGTTGGTCAGGTAGACGGAATTGTGCGCCGCATTATGGAAGAATTTGCTACAACACCAACGGTGGTTGCAACCGGAGGATTTGCCACTCTGATAGCCAGGGAGTCGGAAACACTCAGTAAGGTCAACCCCCTTTTAACACTTGAAGGGCTGCGTATAATTGTTGGCCTTAACCGGTAAAATTGGCTGAATATCGTGGGATTGCCATTTAAGTGAAGGAAGTCCGACAGATGATATTCGGATTGCATTTTCCGATGTTATTTTTTACAGCTGGCTATTATTTCGCCTGTTGTCCTTTGCTGCTGTTTTACGCTTTATTGCCGGTGTTTATTTTATAGACCGAGCTATTGACTGCTGAAACGTTTGAATTTACGAGAATATCAGCCAGGGAGTTGTTGCGGTGAAGATTGGATTGGCATTAAGTGGGGGTATAGCGCGGGGCATTGCGCATCTTGGTGTGCTTCAATATTTGGAGGAACGTGGAATTAAACCTGCCATTCTGGCAGGAACCAGCGCTGGCAGCCTGGTCGGAGCGCTCTACTGTTCCGGTATTCCACTGCCAAGAATAAAAGAGATTGTTGCTAGCTTTTCCTGGAAAAAGTTGTTCAAGTTGTCTGTTCCCCGCAAAGGGTTAATCAGATCATCGCTTTTGCTGGACATGATTGAGGCACACCTCGGACAGATAACTTTTGATGAGCTGAAAATTCCGCTCGTGGTCAATGCTGCAGATCTTTTGAGTGGTGAAGAGGTGGTCATGAACGAAGGACTGGTTGCACTAGCGGTGGAAGCCAGCTGCGCCATACCGGGCATTTTTACTCCTGTCAGGCGGGGAAGCCAACTTTTAGTGGATGGAGGCCTGCTTGATAACGTTCCCACAGCCCATCTGCAAGGCAGAGGTCTTGATTATATCATTGCCGTAGATGTAGGGACACAAAAAACGCTGCAGAAAGAACCCGATAGCATTTTCGAAATATTGGTTCAGTCATTTTATATTGCTCGTCACAAACGGGATGCCCAGGCTCACGAGTTTGCTGATATCCTTATTCAACCTAATTTGGACGATATTGCGTTTTGGGATGTCAGCAAAACGGACTTGCTTGTCAGTCGCGGGTATCAAGCCAGCATTACAGCGCTAGGCAGCATAAGATTTGAGAAGAAAACAGGTCTTTTGTCGAAGTGGCTCGGCATACGTAATTAATATTTTTGGAGGTGTGTGTTGATGAATTACAACTACCAGGATGTAATAAAAAATCGGCGAAGTATCAGAAAATTCGAAGATCGTTCCTTGCCTCAGGAGTATCTGGAGCAAATTCTTGAAGCGGCCAGATTGGCTCCTTCCGGAACTAATCGTCAACCATGGCGTTTTGTTTTGTTGACTGAAAAGAAAGAGCGGGAAAGGTTGACTGGAGCTGTAGTGCAGCCATTTGTTCTCGAAGCGCCGGCTTTATTTGTCTGCTGTCTGGATCGCAATTCATTCACCAGAGGCCTTGTTGAGGAAAGGCTTAAGGAACTTGTAGCCGCGGATGTAGTCAGCGAAGAAGCAGCGAGCTATATTTACCAGCGTAAAATGCCGGAGCGAGTGGATGAGGTAATAATTCCGGCTACTGGATACCTTGATCTGGGGATTGCGATTGAGCATATGGCCTTGCTGGCAGCATCTCTTGGGTTGGGAAGTTGTTGGGTGCGCCTTTTTGACCCGATTCAGGTGCATAAAGCACTGGGATTGCCAGCGGAAATAGAAGTAATTGTGCTGCTGCCTGTCGGTTATCCGGCTCAGTCACCGCCTCCTCGCCCTCGTCTCACTATGGATGAAATTATTATTAAGCCATCATTATGATTTGTGGTTTGTAATTGACATAAAAACCAGAAATGTCTAGTTAATCCAGATAATAGTTGTTTTGTTCTTTGCAGGATGTTTTACTCAACCATCGTAAAATTGAAAGAACCGGAGGGGTATTCTATTGCCTGTAATAAAGCTTATCGATTTAAGAGAAGCATCGTCTTTGGTTCGGGATGGTATGCAATTAGGTCTGGGCGGAGGACCGCTAACCATGAACCCGGTAGGGCTTGTGGCTGAGCTGGTCCTCTGCAAAACCGGCAGCTTGGATGTTGTGGTGGCTCCGATTGGTGGGTTTGCGGCTGATTTGTTAATTGCTGCCGGTATTGTCCGTTCGGTAGAGTTTGCACAGTTGGGTTTTGAGGAACTTGGTATGGCCCCGGCTTTTAGGCAAAAAACTCAGACAGGTGATCTGAAGATTCTGGACCATACATGACCGGGCTTGCTCGCTGCGCTCCAGGCTGGAGCGATGGGCCTTCCCTTCATGCCGGTGCGTGGTGTAGCCGGAACTGATTACACCCGGATTCGTC
>DATIKA010000183.1:0-3978 GCA_035478055.1 Candidatus Limnocylindrales bacterium
GCCCTTGTTTATACCATATAATTATAACCTAGAATGAACTAGAACATGGTTAACTATCTTGTTCCGGCCACAACATTATAAGAGGGTCGCAGGTGACAGATTATTAACATTATCAATCTGCAGCACATAAAAGAAGCCTACATCTGGGCAGCCCGGGCTTTAGTCGGGCCTGACCTGATACCCCGCAATAACATCCTGCTGGAAATCAGAAACCAAAGAATCTGTTCGTTGAACAGCTCAACCAGAGCAGAGATACCGGCCGAAATGACCTCACATAAACATCTTTTTTTGTTGGACGATGCAATCACGATAATGCCCTCAATGATCGATGCCCACGTTCACCTGGCTCTGGACGGAAAAGATTCAAAAACCGCGATTGCCCTCTGGGATCAGCAAGAAATGTTATCAAACAGGGTACAGCAAGATCTGGATGTTTACCTGACCCGGGGTATCGGTTTCGTCAGAGACGGGGGCGACCGCCGGGAAATTAATCTCATGATCAGCAAGTTGATCAAACAGGGAGTAATGTCTGGTCCGGGAATCGTCTCTACAGGACAGGCACTACGGCAGGCTGATCATTACGGTTCATTTTTGGGCAACGGTTATTCTTCCACTGCGGAGATCCCGGCAGTAATATCCAGATTGCTGTCGCAGGGAGCCGACCAGATTAAAGTTATTCTTTCGGGAGCGGTCAGTTTTAAAAAATACGGTGCAGTCGAGCCCGCAGCAATTAAACCGGACGAGTTGAAGTTGCTGGTAAAACAGGCGCACGAAAACGGTAGCAGGGTGATGGCTCATGCCAACTCAGCGGCATCAGTTGGTTTGGCCATTCAGGCAGGTGTCGATTCAATTGAACACGGATATTTCTTGAACAGTGAATCTCTCAAAGCAATGGCGGAACGGCAGATCGCCTGGGTTCCCACCATTATACCCGTAGCCGTTCAGGTCAAAGAACCAATGCTGCATAACTGGAGCAAAACTGAAATTGCGATTATAAACCGTACGTACCGCAAACATATGGAACAGTTGGTGCCGGCAAAACAATTAGGTGTCCCGCTTGGCCTGGGAACTGATTCCGGAGCACCCGGTGTCAGGCACGGCTTGAGCCTGATCAAAGAGATGTCCCTTTATTCCGAAGCAGGCCTGTCCAACCGGGACATATTACAGTCGGTTACTGCAACCAATGCCCGCATCCTGGGACTTGCCGAAAACATCGGCACCCTGGGTGTGCAACAGGCTCCCTGTTTAATAGGGGTGTCCGGAGATCCTCTGGCCGATCTCAAAGCCCTGGAAAAAGTAAAATGGCTTTTTATTGTCTAGGGGACGGGGTTGTTGACAACTTTTTTCTATACAGAATGCTTCAAGCGCGGCGGAGTTGTCAATAACCCCGTCTCGTTAACATACTTGTCGCCGGGAACAGGACAGGAGAAACGTCCCCGTGTCCTGGTCGCCGGGAACAGGACAGGAGAAACGTCCCCGTGTCCTGCAGTAATGTCCATATTTTTGGGAGGTCTCAGCAATAGCGATTTCGGAGTGCTCCCAAAACATATCAACTATTTCTTTGTCATCCACTTTATCATCCCCCCCATTTGGTTTTTCTGATGCCCTCATCTATATGGTAGGAAAATAGCTTTGTCGGTTGCATTTTTTGGTGGACTTTCTTTGAAAAAAGCTGTCTGCCAAAGCAAACAGCTAAATTGCGCAGTATAATTAGAAACTCCGTTAATTTTCGGCCGTTATTTATTTCAATAATTATCGTATCACCTCAATCGCATACAAGGGCAAGTTCAGCAGCCAACCCTCGCACCTATAATCCGTCATGGATGTTCGGATGGATAATTTGGGCTGAAACTTCTCCTGATACATTTTCAGGCTTTTCGCCTTCAAATTCGTTTCTGCCTTCACTTCAAGGGGAATGACCGCGCTGCCGTTATCTACAACAAAGTCGATCTCCGCGCTGCCTCGGTCGTTCGTCCAATAATAGGTTTCCAATCCTCTGAGGGTTTTTAATTGTTGCAACACATACTGCTCGGTCAGAGCACCCTTAAATTCCCTGAAAAGCTCGTTGCCATCCAAAAGCGTGCTTTGGTTCAGGCGCACCATACAGGAAAGCAAGCCAATATCAACAAGAAACAGCTTAAAGGATTTCAAATCCTCATAGGCTTTCAGCGGCAGGCTGGGCGCGTTCACCCGATGCACCTTATGGACAAGGCCGCAATCAGTCAGCCAAAGCATGGCCTGTTCGTACTCCTTGGCCCGCGCGCCTTCCTTAATAAGCCCGTAAATGAATTTTTTATTCTCCTTGGTGAGTTGGGCGGGAATGCTGTTCCAAAGCATCCTGATTCGCGGCACGACATCATGGGGCGCGTGCTTGGAAAAATCCTGCTCATAGGCGTCAAGAATACGCTGCTGTATTTCCCGTGCCTCACCAAAATCATTATTCTCGGAAAAGCTTTGCACGGCCTCCGGCATCCCGCCCACATAGTAATAGTATTTTAGCATGTCAATGTAGGTTTGCTTGAACGTGGCCGCCATTGCGAAGTCGCCTTTTTGCAGCAACTCCACATATTGGCCGTTGTCCATTGCGCTTAAAAACTCCGTAAAGCTCAGAGGGTATAAGTCTAAAAAATCCACCTTGCCCACAGGAAACGACGTACCTTTATGCAGCGCGACCCCCAGGAGCGACCCGGCGCACACGATTTGATACTGCGGCGCGTTCTCATTGAAATATTTGAGTGAAGTCAGGGCTTTGGGCACTTCTTGCACTTCATCGAAGATAAGAAGGGTATGTGTAGGGTCGATCTTTTGACCGGAATAGAGTTCCAGCCCCATCACGATCCGTTCCACATCCAAATCGGACGAAAATAAATCCTTCATGCGCTGATTGTTGTCAAAGCTGATATAGACGGTCTTTTCAAAGGCGATCCGGCCAAACTCCTTCATCAGCCATGTCTTGCCGACCTGCCTTGCACCGCGGATAAGAAGCGGCTTTTTGTTCCGCTTCGCTCTCCACTTATGCAGTTCCTCTATCGCTGTTCTATACATGGGAGATCACCTCGTAAGGTAAGTATACCCCACCATAACAAAAAATACGAGGATATTAGAGAATATATCAACACTTTTTACGACGAAAGTTCGTTTGCCCGGTCAATAGGTATTGAATTGTGCGGCATAACGCAAGCATTTCGGCAATTCCATGAACCATTACGGCTCTATGCCCTTATCCTTCATCTGCAGATAAAGCTCCTTGCGCGCCAGCTTGGAAAGCTCGGTGCTCATGGCCTTTTGACCGTCCTCAAAGCGCCGGTCGTTGCCGTAGGAGAGCCGGGAGAACATTTCAGGCAATTCAATAATAAGCTGTTCGGTGTAATCCGGTTGGCTTTGAGCCGTTGGGCCTCCTTTTGAAACTCCTTACGCTTGCCGGACAGGTATTTCTTATCGTTGCCATAGAGTTGTACAAGGTTCATCTTGCTGTCCACATAACGGTTGACCGCCCGGCGCAGGCCCGCATTGCTTTTCAGCCGCGCAATCACCAGCTCGTCAATAGCGGTTCCCAAATGGGCCGGCAAGAATGGCCTTGGCTTGCCGTTAACCCTGCGGGACACTACGATCTGCCAGTAGATGTACTTACCTACTTTTTGTCTGCGTATAGTTTCCATATTTAGTTTGTGCACTAAATTATGATGCATGTCTATCACTAAAACATCCATGCGACAAGACGAGAAGAACGAAATCGCTAGCGCGATGGCCTCCCGTCAAAACACCATGATTTAAAATAATAATGAAAAAGTATGCATCCTATGGTATTGTTAAATCGCTAAACCAAACAAGCCCAGGAAGGAGCATACTTTTTCACTTATGATTATACCACAGTTCAAAAACTGCGCACACCCAAATTTCAAAATGAGCAGAGCCCCTCCTACGCCTACTTTTGCTTGACACCTCAGTCTTCATCTCAATCCAAGGAGGCAAGGCTCA
>DATIKA010000184.1:0-4240 GCA_035478055.1 Candidatus Limnocylindrales bacterium
TTATTTTAAAACAGCATTTTGAAAGCATCATCCCGGCGATCAAAGCCGTCAGCCTCGGACAGCGGGTTTTCGGTGACGAGATCGCGACCAAGATCCCCGCCCTGCTGTCAAACGACGTCAAAAAGGATTTCAAGGAGCACCATTTGACGGAAAAGGAAACGGAGATTCTGCGCTGCCTGGCCGAGGGGTTATCCAACAGGGAGATTGCCGAAAATCTTTTCCTCAGTGAAGGCACTGTGCGAAACTATATCAGCGTCATGTTGGAGAAATTGTCACTCCGCGACCGTACTCAGTTGGCGATATTTTATTACAAGAAGAAGGATTAACGCGGCAGGCACTTGGTCTTTTTTTACGACATGCGTGTGTCAGCCACCGAATTCAAAATGAACATGGGCAAGTATATAGAGCGCGCCGCCATAGAGGACATCATCATCACCCGGAATGGGAAGGATGCCGCATTGCTCACAAACGTCGCAAGCAAAAAGAAAGACGCGCTCAAATCACTGCGCGGCCTCATAAAGGGCGCCGACCTGACCCGCGATGAAATCCGCGAGGAAAAGCTGGGCAGGTACGATGAAAATCCGAGCTAATGTCAAATCTTGTGTATGACCCATCAGGCGGCGTCCTATTTTTTGCGTATTCCATCCGCGAATTTGACTCCTTCCACAACTTCTGCTAAGCGGGACACTCCATTCAGTTTCCTTCATCTCTTCTTGGCACTGAGGAAGAGTTGGTGGACCATGCTGAGCACGGTCACCCGGGACCCGCAGTTTTTGGTCTTGTCGGTTCTTGGTCTGACTGTAGCCAGGGTGGATTCCACCGGGTTGGTGGTGCGCAAGTGTTTCCAGTATTCGGCGGAGACTCACTCGCCGTTCTTACAACGGCTTTGTCGGCAGACTTCAGGATGTTGGTTTCCCGCTACCCCGCTGCCCAAGTTACAGAGTTCTGACTTTTTTCTCCGGCGGGTCTGGCCCCCGCTGAACTTCCCAGCCTTAGCTGGGCATACGGGCAGTTACAAAAACTTTAGCACAAACCAAAAAATAAGGTTTTACACTACATATTTATGACAAAATAGAAAGGCCGCTATCTCCCTTATATCAAGGGATTGCGGCCATTTTTTTATGTCTTTGGTGTAATAAGCAGTGCAGAGTCCGGCATTATTTTTCAATCCAGTAGGGTGGCTGGGCAGTTACGTGTCAGCTTATCAAAAGCGCCGGCGGATAGAACTCCTGTTTCAAAAATGCCAAGCAGGAACTGGGACTTACCAAGTGCCACTCTACCAGCGAAAACCACGTAAATGCCCATGTAGCCTTGTTGTTTACTGCTGAAACACTAATCCGATTTGCTCAGTGGTAACATAATGTTAATGCGGGTGCAGAAAAAGCATTAACCCACGGTAAAGTGGTGATGCTGCTTTTCAAAAACCCGCTCTGCACTGATGACCCCATCAACCCACCAAGGTAAATCGGATGTCGTGCAATTCTGTTTTCACACAGCAGCAGAGCAGTTTTCAAGCCTTTTGGAAATATATTGGCCAATTCGAACAGGAATGGGGTGGTAGGATCCCAACCACACCTGGCATATATTTCCATCAAGTCCATAAGTCATGATCTTATACAAATAGGAGTCTGTAAAGCTGGATCAGTACGAGCGGGGTCAGGGCTAAGCCATGTATGGCGCCGAGTTGGGTTACGTTAAGCGTAGCGATTTCGAATACCCCCATCAATGGTGGCACCAACAGTACAGAGTGCAGCAATACAATGCCCAGGATTAACGCATACCAAGAGTTTTTATTCGTAAATAAACCTATTTTAAAGAGGGATTCTTTGGACCTTGAATTGAAGCCGTGGAATAATCTGGCCAAACATAGGGTTGCAAATGCCATCGTGCCGGCAATCATCGTATTGCCTGTCGCCAACCCTATATGGAAAGCAGCCAGGGTGACGGCTCCAATGATAAAGCCCTCTGTGAGAACTTGTCTTGCAAATGCTTTATTCAGCAGTGGGGTCTTAATATCCCTCGGCTTTTCCTTCATTACGTTTTTATTATGCGGCTCAAGTCCGATGGCAATCGCTGGCAAGCTGTCGGTAAGCAAGTTGATGAATAGTATCTGGATAGCAGTAAAAGGTACTGGTAAAGCCAGTAATGACGCGTATATAACAGATAAAACTGCGCCGGTGTTTCCTGCCAGCAGGAACCGGATAGAATTTTGGATATTGGCGTATATGCTGCGGCCATTTGAGATAGCCTTGACGATGGTTGAGAAGTTATCATCTGTCAGTACCATCGCAGAAGCATCTTTGGCGACTTCTGTTCCGGTTATCCCCATCGCAACTCCGATATCCGCCTGTTTCAGGGCCGGCCCGTCATTGACCCCATCCCCGGTCATAGCTACAACGTGCCCTCGATCCTGCCATGCCCGGACAATCCTAATCTTGTGCTCCGGGGAAACACGGGCATAAACCGATATCTTATCGACGTTGGCCTTAAGATCCGCATCACTCCATTTTTCGACCTCAAAACCTTCGACTGCTTCGGAGGCATCCTCTAAAATACCGATCTGCTTAGCAATAGCGGCAGCAGTGATCCTATGATCCCCGGTAATCATGACCACCTTGATTCCTGCTTGGATGCACTCAAAAACCGCAGGTGCCGATTCTGGCCTGGGGGGATCCATCATGGACATTAGCCCGACAAAAATCAAGTCCCGCTCATCCTCAAGCCCAACTTCTTGTCCCGGTGGAACCTCCTTATAGGCAAACCCCAGTACCCTGAGGCCATTCATCGAGAAATTCCGGTTCGTTAGCTCAATGTCCTTTTTGTGTTCACTCGTAATATCAATAATTCCTGCTGAGGTTACGATTTTAACTACTCTGGAAAGAAGGACATCCAGCGCACCTTTCGTATACATCAAGCATCGGCCGTCTATTTTTTTGACCGTGCTCATCAATTTTCTGTCAGAGTCAAACGGAAGCTCTCTCATTCGGGCAAATTGCTTCCTTAGCAATAGCTCATCAAGGCCGTAGTCATCTCCGAGGTTGATGAGAGCAATTTCCGTTGGATCGCCAATTTCCTTATTTCCGATAGTCACTGCATCGTTACATAAAAGCGCAATTAAGACAATCTTTTTCTCGATTGGGTGTTCCAATTTCAACTGATCATGCTCAATCACCCTGTTATCGACATAGATATGCTGGACAGTCATCTTATTTTGAGTCAGGGTGCCTGTCTTATCGGAGCAGATGACCGAAACACTCCCCAGGCTTTCCACAGCAGGGAGTTTCCGGATAATCGCATTTTCCTTTGCCATCTTCTGGGTTCCTTTGGCCAGCACAATCGTTACAATCGAGCTTAGTGCTTCCGGTATCGCAGCTACTGCTAGGGCTACTGCAAACATGAAGGAACCCACGATCGGTAATCCCCTTATAACATCCATGGCAAAGATGGCCGCAGCAATGACAGCAATGATCATCGCCAGCTTTTTCCCAAAATTATCAAGACTTACCTGTAGCGGCGTTTTCTTTTCCTGTGCTGAACCAAGCATGTGGGCAATCTTGCCAATCTCTGTCCTCATTCCAATATCAGTGACAACAACAACTCCTCTGCCATAGGTGACAAAGCTGCCGGAGAAAACCATATTTTTCTTGTCACCGATGGGCACATCGTCTTGATCGACTATTCCGACCGACTTCAGTACACTCACCGATTCCCCTGTAAGCGAGCTTTCATTGATCTGAAGGCTGTAATTCTCAATGATACGCCCATCTGCGCTGATAAAATCGCCTGCGTCCAGATAGAGGATATCGCCAACGACAATTTCCTTCGAAGGGATCTCTGTTTTTTGCCCATCCCTTAAAACCTTGGCAGTCGGTGATGAAAGTGCCCTAAGGCTATTCAAAGACTGCTCCGCCCTGATATGTTGAATTGTGCCAAGAATAGCATTCAGGATGACTACCAGCAAAATTACAACAGTACTCTCAATCTTCCCTAGGAAAGCCGATATAGTAGCCGCCGCAAGCAGGATAATGACTAAAAAATCCTTAAACTGATCTAAAAATACCTGAAAGGCCGTTTTTTGTTTCCCTTCCACCAATTCATTAAGGCCGTACTGTTCACGCCTTTTTAGCACACTGTCAGTATGCAAGCCTTTTTCTGTTACTCCCAAGGCTTCCAGCACTGCTGCCGGTGTTCTCCGGTAAAATTCACTCATGTTATTTCTACCTCCTTTTACTCAACTTTC
>DATIKA010000185.1:0-3967 GCA_035478055.1 Candidatus Limnocylindrales bacterium
CCCTGGGCTTTAAATCCGCCCAACTGTCCTGAACTCTGCGGGGTCAGGCCGATATGACCCATCACCAGGATGCCGGCATCAGTTATGGCCCGGATCCTGCTTGCCACCCTTTGCCCGCCTTCCAGCTTGATGCAGTCAACCCCGGCCTCCTTGATAAAGCGGACCGCATTTATAACCGCTTCACTATCAGAGACCTGGTATGAGCCAAGCGGCATATCACCGATTACCCATGTGTTTGGAGCGCCCCGGCGGACCGAGCGGCAGTGTGAAAGGCAATCTTCCATTGTTACCGGTACGGTGCTATCGTAACCCATTACCGCCATTCCCAGTGAGTCGCCGACCAGCAACATATCCATACCGGCTTGCTCACCGAAAAGGGCAGTCGGATAATCGTAAGCGGTTATCCAGGCCACCTGCTCTCCCTCCAGTTTCATTTTAAAAAAGTCGAGAACATTTTTTTTCGCCAATGTTGACACTCCCTTCAGATAGTCATGAACGGTAACAGTTGCAGCGCCGATAGCTAATTATAGCAAATAGCAGACCGCAGCATTGCCTGGCGTTACAAATATTATGGTATAACGCGTTTCTAAACCTGGTGTGCATTACCGGTGCCGGACCAGGAACCAGGATCGGGGCGAAGACAGTAAATATGAAGGGTTTTTAGAAATGTTGCCGAATGTACCGGGCAATTAGATTTTTGAGCCTGAGGTGGGCCATGTATTTCAACCCCTTTGCGTTAATCTATTATAGCGCGGCTTTGTTGGCATTAAAGATTGCCATTAGTACCTGGAACATTGAATCAGTCAGGGGGGCACGTGAGTTCAGCTTTCTCGCCCTGGCCAGTGCCGTTTATACTTTTTTTTATGGTTTAGAAATTTCGTCTTTCGATCTACGGATGGTTATGTTTTGGATCAGGCTTGAGTATTTCGGCATACCTTTTATTGCACCTGCCTTGCTCTCTTTCACACTAAAATACACCGGCCGTATTAAGAAATTTACGATGACCTGGATTGCCGGCCTGCTGGTCATACCGGTGATAACGATCATCCTGGTTCATACCAACGAAGCTCACGGCTTGATCTACCGCAGTTATCAACTCGAGACTATTGGCTTATTTACAGTGTTGGTTTTCGAACCGGGCGGTTGGTACTGGGTTAATGTTGCCAATATTGCTTTATCGGTGTTGATCAGCAATATCCTGCTGCTGATCATGTGGCTTAATTCGAAATACTTATTCCGCAAACAGGTTACCGTAATATTTTTCAGCTCGCTCGTTCCCTTTTTCGGTTTCATAATCTACGTAACCAGGATTTTTGGTGTGATTATTGATATTATCCCGCTATTATTGACTGTAAGCACAATTATAATTTACTGGGGTTTAACCCGTTACGATCTATTTGATCTTGTCCCGTTTGCCAGGAATCGTTTGTTTGAAGAGCTACCGGAAGGAGTATTAGTAATTGATTCAAGGCTCAGAGTTGTTGATTTTAATGCCACGGCAATAAGACTCCTGGATCTGGAGCCCGGCTCAATCGGCAAGCCGGCGGCAACCGCCCTTCAAGTATGGCCGAAACTGGCTGAAAATATTAAACCAATGAGTGAAGGTTACCACCTGGAATTGCAACAGGAGATTGCCGACAAAACCCATTGGTTCAATGCCGAATTCACGCCGATCTTTGACGATGCAACGATGATCATGAGCCAGATGGTTATTATACGCGACATTACCGATCGCCGGCTGGCCGAAGATAACCTTCGCTTAATGGCGGCAACTGACTATTTAACCGGGTTGTGGAATCGCCGTCATTTCATGCAAAGTGCCGAAAAGGAATTAAAAAGAGCGGCCCGTTACAAGCGCCTCTTTTCCCTGATCGTCATGGATCTTGATCATTTCAAGCTATAGTCAACGATACCTTCGGGCACAGCGGCGGAGATGTAGTCTTAGTGGCCCTGGCAGAGCTGCTCAGGAACCGGCTGCGTGATAGCGACATTATCGCCCGCATTGGTGGCGAAGAGTTCAGTATTCTATTGCCGGACACTGATCTTGAAAGTGCATTTGACCTGGCCGATGAGATTAGAAAAACAATAGCAGATACACCGGTTCGCTACGAAGACCGGGATATTTATTATACGGTCAGTATTGGCGTTGCCGCTTACCACCAGGCAATTACCGCTGTCGACGACCTGTTCAGGGAAGCAGACCGGGCACTTTACCAGGCCAAGGACAATGGCCGCAACCTTACGGTTGCCAGTGTCTAGGGGACGGGGTTGTTGACAACTTTTTTCTAAACAGGCCATTGTAGTTTCGGTAGTGTTGTCAATAACCCCGTCCCCTAGACAATATATCACACGGTCTGACGTCCCCTTTGTCTCCTTGGGGATTGTGCAGGTAAAATGGGCCGAGGGAGCGAACAAGTTTACCGGTAGCGATTATAGACTGCTGTATGAAGGTAGAGGTGTCGAGGTAAATGAGTTTGACATTTGCGCAAAAACAGGCGCACTTAGTGGAAATTTTTGTGACCATCAAAGCGTTGATTAAGAAATATGAAGGGCCACTGGTACCCAAAATTGACCTCGATAGCAAGTATGACCTCTGGTCGATCAAGGATATTGTCATCGAAGGCCGGCGCAAAAAAGAAGTCGCCTTTGCGGGACTCATTATACAAAGCAACTATGTAGGATTTTACTTTATGCCAATCTATGCTGAAGCCGAATTAAAGAATGTTTTCGGCGAGAAGCTGCTCAAGCTACTAAAGGGTAAGACGTGTTTTCGTGTTAAACAGGTTGACCCAGAGCTCTTGGATCAAATCGCAGCAGCGCTTGAGAGTGGTTATGCGCTATACCAGAAAAGAGGCTGGATTTAGCAGCGCGGGGCAGAACTGAGAAGTGGTTGTCTCGCAATCGTGTAACTAAACTCAAAAAAAGCCTCTAATCAAGCATAAAGCAAGCGTCCTGCCGAATATAATTATAGCGACCCTGGTGTGACGCAAATGTGCCGCGGTCGGCAAGGAGCTGGTTATCAAGCCGACAACTTTGTCCGAAATCAAAAAATCGGCATGGCCGCTGCTGCAATGCCGTTGATATGGCTAATATTGTGAATCATCCTAATTGCTCAGGCTTAACTGCATTACTTGGCCTAAGGATCATATAGGTGGAGGTACCTATTGCAACAAGCGCGCCGGTAGCATCTGTAACTTCGATAATACCGACCACAATTGTTCTTCCTTTTCTAGCAATCTTTGCTTCTGCAAATAACTTTCCTTCAACGACAGGCGCCAGGTAGTTTACTTTGATCTCCACCGTAGTTGCACTCTCACCGGGTGCAAGCCCTGAAATGATGGCCACCGCAATCGACGAATCAATCAGCGAGGCAATAGCGCCACCGTGAACCACTCCGTAGGCTTGCTTCAGTTCGTTCTTCACAGGCATCTCCAGGCGGGCGAACCCCTCTTCCTGGCAGACAATTTTCATGCCCAGTAATTCCCAGTAGGGGCTGACTTTTAAGGACCCTAAAAAATCTTCAGACACAAACTCACCTCACAGTAGTTTCCACTTATTTAAATCATATGTCATATGTCTAGGGGACGGGGTTGTTGACAACTTTTCTATACGACAGAACGCTTTAAGCTCGGTGACGTTGTCAATAACTCCGTCTCTTTAACATAACTGCCGCCGGGAACAGGACAGGAGAAACGTCCCCGTGTCCTGTAAATTGTCGACAATTAATAATTATATTTCAATAAATGAGCTACTATTCCTGCCGGATAGAAGCTGCTTGCCAAATATAATTATAACCGCTTCAGACTAAACGCATTCGACACTTGATGAAGCGACAAGACGAAGAACGCATGTCTAGGGGACGGGGTTGTTGACAACTTTTTTCTATACGGAACACTTTAAGATCGGTGGTGTTGTCAATAATCCCGTTTCCCTGACATACCTGCCGCCGGAAACAGGACAGGAGAAA
>DATIKA010000186.1:0-8720 GCA_035478055.1 Candidatus Limnocylindrales bacterium
GTTGATGAGGGACGGAGATTGGGTCCAACGGGGAAGTATCATCGCTCGAATATCTCTACCCGAGCAATTAAGTCAGGAAAATATTCCCGAGCAATCAGGCCAGGAACAGGCTGGTGATGAGAGTATAGTTGTCACGCCAGAAGAGATTACTGCTGTAATTGTGGAAGTCAGGGCACCGGCTACCGGAACAATCACCAGTATAATGGCGCACAATGAAGCGGTAGTTTCGGAGGGGCAGGCACTCGCGGAGATACAAGATCTGGATCGGTCTGCACAGATAGAGCAACAGATCCCTTTACGGAAGATACAGATCAGGCAAGCACAACTTGATCTGGCGGATTTGCAAACACGTCAGAAGAAGAACAGAGATGGCAGCGTGATTCACGCGCCAATCAGCGGCACCGTCATAATTCCAGAACCGGCCAGTGCTTTCTCCGTGGGTATGGATATACCCCAGGGAACGGTCCTGGCATCAATAGTTGATTATACTGAGCTGGAAGTGATTGTGCCTGTTGATGAACTTGACATCAACAAAGTCAGGGAAGGGCAAACAGTGATTGTCACCGTCGAAGCACTGCCGGGACAGATCATCGTTGGTGAAGTTACGATGATTTCATCCAGGGGAAAAATCATGGGAGGTGTGACTACTTTCGATGTAACTGTTGCCATAGCTCCGGTGGAAGGTTTGAAAATAGGTATGAACGCCAGGGCAGATATTTTGGTTGATCAGCGCATCGACACATTGCTGGTGCCGATTGAAGCGGTATTTGAGCAAGAAGGTGAAAGCATGGTGATGGTAGCTTCCGGTGAGCAGGGGGCGGGCAATCGTCCCGTTAAGGTTGTGACCGGGGGGCACGACACTTTTTTTATCGAAATATTGTCAGGTGTGAGCGAAGGACAACAGATTGTCATTCAGGGCGCCCCTACCGATTTAGTTCGGCCAGGAGGTACGAATGGTAATTTTGGGCCATTCCAGGGGAGCGACGAATAAATGATCAGGATGGAGAATTTATGCAAGGTATACATGATGGGAGATACCAAAGTTGAAGCATTGCAGGAAGTAAACATCAGAATCGAAGAGGGAGAATTTGTTGCCGTTATTGGTCCTTCCGGTTCTGGTAAATCTACCCTGATGAATATTACCGGTTGCCTCGATGTGCCTACTTCCGGCAAATACTGGCTTGGTGGACAAGAGGTAAGCCGTTATAGCGATAATCAGTTGGCGGTGATAAGGAACAGGCAAATCGGATTTGTTTTTCAGAGTTTCAACCTGATGCCCCGGCTGACGGCATTAGACAATGTATTGCGACCGCTGGTTTACCGTGGAGTAGGTTCCAAGGAGCGATTGGCAAAGGCCAGGCAAGCCCTGGAACGCGTAGGTCTCAGGGACAGAATGGATCACCGCCCAACACAATTATCAGGAGGGGAGCAGCAACGAGTGGCAGTGGCGCGGGCTATAGCCGGGGATCCGCCGATCATTCTGGCCGACGAACCGACTGGCAACCTGGATACTGCTTCAGGGTTTGAGGTTATGAAAATGCTGCATGAATTACACACCCAGGGTAAAACAGTAGTTTTGATTACTCATAACTCCAAGGCGGCTATGCAAGCCTCCCGCCAGATTGCTATCCAGGACGGTCGAGTGACCGAAGACCGGGAAGGGGGACAAAAATGAATTTTTTACAAGCTGTGCGATTGTCTTTAGATACTATCTGGTCAAACAAGCTTCGCTCCTTCCTTACTATGTTAGGCGTGATTATCGGGGTGTTTGCTGTTGTGGCTTTGGTTTCCATTGCCCAGGGAGCTACCGGCACTGTAACAGAACAAGTTCAGGGTATGGGCTCAAATTTGATTACCGTTCAAATAACAGGGCGCGGCACGAAAACTGCGCTTACCATAGAGGAGGCACAGGCTCTGCAAGACAGGGCCGGTGTTATGCGCGTGGCCCCTGTGATTAGCGAGCAGGGGAATATCAGTTATGGAAGCACGACAGAAAGGTTCTCCGTGGAGGGGGCTACTTTCCATTACAAAGAGGTGAGAAATCACTGGGTCCAGGCGGGGCGGTTTCTGGTTCCGACGGACATCACATACCGGCAGAATGTTGCGATTCTGGGGACAGAAGTTGTCACGGAGCTATTTCCAGCCACCGATCCCCTGGGAAAAGAAGTTAGAATTAACGGCACACCCTTTACCGTGGTCGGGGTTATGGAGGAAAAAGGTTCCGGAGGCATGATGGGTTCTGAAGACAACAAGGTGTTTATTCCCATCAGCACAGCCCGGCGTCTCTTTCGCAGCCCAGGAGTGCAGATAATTTACGTTCAGGCTGAGTCGCCTCAGGTTGTAGATAGGGCAGTTGTGTCGGTGGAGGCTGCATTGAAACACCATTTTCGGGATGAAGATGCTTACCGTGTATTCAGCCAGGCTCAGATTCTCGATCTGGTTGACCAGGTGACAGGCACTATGACTTTGGTGCTGGGCGGCATTGCCGGGATCTCTCTCCTGGTGGGAGGGATCGGCATCATGAACATCATGCTGGTATCGGTAACGGAGCGCACCAGGGAGATCGGTATCTGTAAGGCCCTTGGCGCTAAAAGGAGAGACGTCCTTTTTCAATTCATGGTGGAATCAGCGGTGATCAGTAGTATAGGGGGCATCATCGGTGTCGTTTTAGGTTTCGGTCTGGTTTGGTTGTTGAACAGATTGTTCGACCTGCCTGCCGCCTTTTCTCTGTGGGTAGCGTTTCCTGCTTTGCTATTTTCACTTTTTATAGGCATATTTTTCGGCATTTACCCAGCCAATAAGGCTGCCAAGCTAAACCCGATTGATGCACTCCGTGCGGAATAGATTTGTAATTGACCTGCCCAACAGAATTCGGCAAACGAATGTGCAGAAGGAGAGAAAGTAATGTCTTACCGGATCTACCTGGTGGAAGATGAGCCCAACCTTAATCGCTTGCTAGCTTCTTACTTGCAAAAGGAGGGTTGGGCGGTGACTTCTATGCATACCGGGGAAGAAGCGCGGCAGGCGATGGTTGATCAGCCCCACCTCTGGATATTGGACATAATGTTGCCGGACATAGATGGCTATCAATTGATCGGCGAAATCAAACAAATGTCTCCCCTTGTTCCGGTAATCTTTATTTCAGCCCGCGACGCCGATCTCGATCGTGTGATCGGCTTGGAAAAAGGCAGTGACGATTATTTGCCAAAGCCTTTTTTGCCCAGGGAATTGATTATTCGCGTTGGCAAACTTCTTGAACGTGTCTACAACAGCCCATCGGGCCGGGATGGTGGCGGACACGTTTATCCTTTGCCGCCCTACCTGATCGACGAACCGAAGAGGATTGTGATGGAAAAAGGGCATAAAATTGAGTTGACCTCCAGAGAGTTTGATCTTCTGCTGTGCCTGGTGCGCCATCTTGACAGCGCTTTGTCCCGCGAACAGGTGATAACTATTGTTTGGGGGAGCGATTATTTTGGCAGTGATCGTGTAGTGGATGATATGATGCGGCGGCTGCGCAAAAAAATGCCTGCGTTGAACGTTGAAACAATTTACGGCTACGGTTATAGGTTGGTGAAGCGGTAATGCTTAAAAATAGGCCGCTATTCATTCAAATATGGCTGGTATTTGGTTTAGCCATGGCTCTTTCGATGTTTTTTATGGGGGCTGTTCCCACGATGCTGCGCTCATTTTTTGATCCGGTAATACACAATGCGCTGGAAAAAGCACAGATGACAATTCTTGAATCGGAATTAAACGGCGGGAAAGTTTTGCCGGAGATTGCCTTTACGGAACAGAGCAATTACCGCAGATCTTTTCCGATAGTGGAACACTTTCTTCTAAATGATGATGGAACAATCGTTTCTTCAGCCCTCCTTCCTCCCGGCTTATTGGATCAAGTCGTAAAAGATGCCCATGCACAGCGCGAAGAGGTGAAACACTACGAGTTTCAATCAGATACGGTAAAGATTCATTACGTTCTGCGACGACTGGACAATTCCTCTGGTGCAGTCTACCTGATCTCATATCTGGCAGATTTTTACCGGGACGAGATGGTGCAGGGATTATTCTTCCAGTTTATGTATGTTGTCGGCATTATGCTCCTTATTTGCTGGGTTCCATCGATCTTTTTGGCAAAGTACCTTTCCAAGCCTTTGGTCCAACTAGAACAGCGTGTGAAACAGATTGCGGATCGAGACTGGCACCGCCCGATCAAGGTTGATCGGCGGGATGAAATTGGAAAGCTTGCCTCGTCCATCGAGCGAATGCGAGAGAAGCTGTTGCTACAGGACGATGCGCAGCAGTCTTTTTTGCAAAACATTTCCCATGAGCTTAAGACCCCGGTGATGGTTATCCGAAGCTTTGTCCAATCTATTTATGACGGAGTTTACCCCCGGGGTGACCTTGAAAGCACTGTTAAAGTCATCGATGAAGAAGCACAACGGTTAGAGAAACGCATCCAGAACTTATTATACTTGTCCAAGATAGATTACCTATCGACCCACGAGCCAACAGAGGCTAAGGCTGACCTGAAAGAAATCTTGGAGAAAGTGGTCAGTCGTTTCAGCTGGCGCCGTGGAGAAATTCAATGGTCTGTTAATCTAGTACCGCTTACAGTCCCGGGAACACCAGAACAGTGGACGGTAGCTATCGAGAATATTTTGGATAACCAGTTGCGTTATGCGGTAAGCAGGGTACACGTGTTGTTGCTATCTCAGGAGAGAGAAAATGGAGCATTTGTAGCCCTGGTTCGTATATGGAACGACGGTCCTCCGATCAGTGACCCGGATCTAGGAAGACTGTTTCAGAAATTTGAGCGGGGTTCCGGAGGAGAGTTCGGCCTGGGTCTTTCCATCGCACAGCGTATCGTCTCGCTTTTTGGGGGCAAAATCTGGGCGGTGAATGAGCATGAAGGAGTCGCCTTTTACTTGGAGGTACCCGGGTGTTCCCCATCCCGGGGTATAGACTGTTAGGCAATACCGTGAAACAGTACTGATAATGCTTTTATCATGCACCGAAACCTACCCGGACGATCTGGTTTGCATCAGTTTTTGTTAATGTAAATTTAGCGCAAGCTTTTATGCTGCCGAACAAAATTTTGTATTATACTATGCATTAAGATAGAAGTATTTATTCACTGATTAACAAGGGAGTACGCACTGTGTGTAATCGGCAAAAAAGCAAAATAGCTATTTGGAGTAATTCCGGGCGGTTGGGACATGATCAAAACCAGGACGGGGGTTAATTGTGGAAAGAGAGTTATCGTTGGAGTTTGTACGCATAACAGAAGCGGCAGCCCTTGCGTCCGGTCGATTAATGGGCCGTGGAGATAAAGAAGCGGCAGATCAGGCTGCCGTGGATGCAATGCGTTCTGTCTTTGACACTGTCCAAATTGATGGGACGGTAGTAATAGGTGAAGGTGAAATGGATGAGGCTCCCATGCTCTATATCGGAGAAAGGGTAGGTACCGGGTCGGAGCCATGTGTTGATGTTGCCGTTGATCCTCTTGAAGGCACTAACCTAGTGGCCAAGGGACTACCGAATGCACTGTCCGTGGTAGCAGTAGCGCCTAGGGGCTGTCTTTTGCATGCGCCGGATATGTATATGAATAAGATTGCAGTGGGGCCCAAAGCGCGAGGTTGTATCAACCTGGATGCTCCTGTAGCTGAGAACCTCAAGGCAGTTGCCCGTGCTCTGGAACGGGATGTGCGTGATGTAACGGCCATTATTCTTGATCGGCCGCGACATGCAACAGTCATCGCCGAAATACGAGAGGCGGGAGCGCGGGTTAAGTTAATCAGCGACGGCGATGTTTCCGCTGCGATTGCTACTGCTATTGATAATAGTGGGGTGGACATTCTATTCGGTATAGGAGGGGCGCCGGAAGGTGTCATTGCTGCGGTTGCCCTCAAAATACTTGGTGGCGATATGCAGGGTCGCCTTCAGCCGGAGGATGACGAGGAACTGGCCCGTATGTGTGAAATGGGTCTTGACGATCCGTGCAGGCTTCTTTACTTGGATGATTTGGCTAAAGGGGACGATCTGTTTTTTGCGGCCACAGGCATTACTGATGGAGATTTGTTGAATGGTGTTCGCTACAGGGGAGAAACGGCAGAAACACATTCGCTTGTAATGAGAGGGAAAACGGGGACAATAAGAAACATTTACGCCACCCATACGCTTGACCGAAAACCTTGCTTTGTTTCAAAGACGGTCGACAGACGACAGAGATTGTGAATAAGATGATTATTGTTCGATTCCCGTTCCTGAGAAATTTGCTGCTATAAAAGCAACGGGAGGGGTTGTGGCAATATATTTTTTTGCAATCGTAATTGCATTTATTTTGTTGGCGTTAGCATTCCTGCTGACTTTTGCTGGTCGCTTTTGGTTAAAAAACAGAAGGTCGTATTCTCATTCGTGCGATTGACTGTTTTCGATGTATTTCTGTTGTTGGTTGGTTTGAATCTACTGTCAGGGACAATGTTCTATGAAATCCGTCAGCAGTTGGCAGTGTAATCCTTGCAATGAAGAGGGGAAGCAGCCGGTCTGGTTATTGATAGACTATATTCATAAGATCTATATTCGGTGGCAGGTGCGGTGGAAGGGTTAGAGGCTGGCACATATCGTTATGTTTATCAGAAGCACAGTCTGGAACCGTTACAGGCTGGTGAGAGAAGAGTAGATCTTGCTCAGGCCGCTTTGGGACAGCAGATGGTAGCGCAAGCGCCTCTTTCAATCGTCGTGGCAGCTATTTTTGAAAGAGCTGCCCGCCGTTATGGCAAAAGGGGTGTAAGTTACACTTTCATTGATGTTTTGTTGTCTATCGTTCCAGGGTGAGTTGAACAGCCTGTAAACTAAGGGGGATTGGCCATTCTGTCGTCTAACGTTAAACTGAACAATTTGCTGATTCATTTGCCGGAAGCTTTCGCGTATCATCAAATGATTATTGATAGTGATGGGAACCCCGTCGATTATATCTTTGTCGACGTGAATCCAGCTTTCGAAATTATGACCGAACTGAAAAGCGATTCTATCATCGGTAAAAAAGTAACTGACGTGTTTCCAGGCATCGAAAAGTCTGCATTCGATTGGATTGGCAGTTACGGCAGGGTAGCAGCAACCGGACATAGTATTTGTTTCGAACAATATTTTGAGCTGACTAAGCGTTTTTATCACGTAACTGCATACAGTGATGAACCAGGCTATTTCGCGGTGGTTTTTCGTGATATCACCGAAAATAAACTGGTAGAGGAGGCGCTACAAGAGTCTGAAGAAAGGTACAGGGAAATTCTGGCTTCCATTGAGGACGGCTATTACGAGGTAGATCTAGCCGGTAATATCACCTATGCAAATCAATCAGCAGCCCGAATGATGGGCTACAGACTTGACGAGTATATCGGATTAAATTTTCGAGTAGTGTGTAAAGATCCAGAAGAGGTTTTTAGCAAATTCAACGAGGTTTTTAGAACCAGACAATCCGAGGACTCCATTATTATGGAAATGGTTCATAAAGATGGTTCTACCGGTTCTGGTGAGTTTTCGGTAACCCCCGTCCTAAGTAAGGATGGAAGGATCAAAGGTTTTCGGGGGGTAGTACGCGATGTTAGTGCACGTCTTCAGCTTGAAGAGAAGCTCAAACATTTGAGCCTGCACGACCATTTAACCGGATTATACAACAGAGCCTATTTTGAAGATGAACTGAAAAGGCTCAGCGGTAGCCGGGAATATCCAATGAGCATTATTTCCATTGATGTAAATGGTTTAAAAGAAGTTAATGATACGATGGGCCATGCCATGGGCGATGAGTTAATTAAGGCTTGTGCAAACGCACTCAAACAATCGCTGCGCACTTCGGATGTCCTTGCTCGAGTTGGGGGTGATGAATTTGTGGTATTACTGCCGCGTACGGATGCAAAGACAGGCCTTGAAATTGTGCGGCGGATGCATAATCAGGTAGTAATCAGCAACCGCGAAAACAAGCAGCTGACTTTGAGCATTGCGATCGGAATCGCTACAGCAGAAAACGAAACTCACAAACTTGATGAAACCTATATCGAGGCGGATAAACGCATGTATCGCGATAAAAAACGAAGGAAAAGAAAACTAGGTCGTTCTACCGGGTAGTTGGTCGATTCAGCTTGTCCTGCAGCTTACGATTGTGATGCACCAAAACCGCTTCAGACCGCCAGTTCAGCTACTCTCTTAAAGTGTTTAATGGCAGAAGAACTTATTGGGGTGGAAATATTTGCTCAAACCATCTCCAGCGCATCAAACGGACAGGCCTGGGCGCACTTCATACAGCCCCTGCAAGCTTGCGCATATAGCATGGGAATATTGTAAGGTTCTTCCTGTTCAATCAAGTGAAGGGTGCAGGCCTGAGCCGCAGCACATACACCGCTTTCGCAGCGGCCGGGTTGGCACTTTTGATAATCCAGTATCAGCAACTTTGACATCATAGTCAGCCCCCGGGGGAAGAAAATTAAAAATTACTCATTACGGACACCATAGCGAAAAATTGTGAGTGTGCTGCCCCGGGGTCGGTTCAAGTGTCCCCTGGGCGCAGCACAGGGCTTTGAGGAAAGTCAACGGAAACATCCCCCGGCCCGGGGGGCAAGCGATGTAGCACGTTAAGAAAATTTTCACTGCAGTACCTGTAGAGGCGGTGAATTGTTTTAACCGATAGCGCATGAGCAAAACGATACAGGCAATGTTGGTAATAC
>DATIKA010000187.1:0-3990 GCA_035478055.1 Candidatus Limnocylindrales bacterium
CGTGATAATTGCACCAAAGAAAGAGCGGTAAAAAAGCAGGCAAAACAGAGTATATAGAGCTGTAACCAGGAAACTGACTGATAATGCCTGCCCGCCGGTTAAAGCGGCCTTTTTCATGTCATTTGCCCCGGTATAGCGGGAAACTAGTGAGTTGGCGCCAATCCCGAGAGCGCCTAAAATCATCAAGGAGTTGAAGAGAATAATCGCCCCATATTCAACGGCAGTTGCCTCTCGGGCTCCTAAGCGCATAACCATAGCTGTATCGAAAATCCAAACAAAGGTATGCAAGCCCATTTCGATTACGATCGGCCAGGCCAGAATCATAATGCTACGCACTGGCCGATACTTTTTATGATCACCAACCAGCTCAGGATTTCGATCTGGTTCTTTTTTACTGGTTAGCCATTTTCTTTTTATCTTCATTGCGTTACCGCCGCATTAGGTTTTGTACACACAAATCGAGAAGGAACTGAACCACCTTCTCGTTTTCGGTTGTGTTTCTAGTTGGCGGGAGCAGATGGGAATCGAACCCACCACAGGGAGCTGCCCTGCCACTGGATTTGAAGTCCAGGAACGCCACCAGGCCGCTGACTGCTCCCTCAGTTAAGCCACTTTGTAATTTATGCCATCATAGAATATTTGTCCATCATAATCTAGCAGCTATAGATTATACGACCATGGCTGTTTTGTCAAAAATTATTATACTCTTAAAAGCCGGCGTTAAGTTATAGAGAGAACCGCTATGTTCTCATCAAGACCAACAAGCTAATTTCTATTGCTTAACACGATCGTTGCCGCCGATCGTATGTCAATAGTCAGCGACAATGTCACTCTTTAGGGGGATAACCGAGCAGCTGAAATGTCATCCCGGTGGCCTTTCGAATAGAACATTTCCGCATATTCAAACCAGGGTGATATTTTTTTGGCTCTGAGTTGAGACTGTGTCTGCAGTCTAACCAAGCGATTATCTACCGGAGACCCTTAGGCCGTACTTACCCGGAGATGAATAGTTAGTGGTTCTGGCTTGAAAACAGGGCCTTGCAAAACACCTGAACCCCGATGCGCCTGCTGGTTACTACGGTGATCGGATCATAGGCCGAGGCCTTATGACCTGTGCAAATGGGCAGCCGGTATTTTTGGCTCTCAAACGAAAAACACCGGCCTGAATCGAGTTTTCTGGTTTCCTGCCTGGCAAGGATCAGCTCGAGTGCTGATCTATTTTGTTTCGGCAAGCAAGCTCGTTCCGTATTGGCCTCTAAGGCAGCGAACTTGCGGTTGTAATAGGAGATATACAGCGTTAGGAACTCATTTGCCTGTTCGACAGTGGGTAATCTTTTTCCAGCTCAGATCTTTGGTCAAGCGGCCCTGTAGAGTCCCCAGAGCCTTTCAATACAACCCTTGGCCTGGGGAGAGCGGGCGATGATCAAGAGGATGTTCAGTTCGCCAAGAGCGCGGGCAAAATGGGGTTGACTCTGAATTATGCCGGCCAATTCATCGGCAATGGTCAGCTTCTTTTTCTTTTTACTGACATAAACAAAGACGCTGCGGCCATCGGTATAAATTTCTCTTGGCAAATAGGCATCCTGATTCATCTGAAAGATCAGCTCACAGTACCCTTCGAAGGTTTCTTCCTTTTTGAAATAAAGAGCAAGAATCCGGACGGTGTTTTTGCATATCGAAGAACGCATCAGGGGTCTGGCCCTGATCACTTTCATCGCTCTGATGGCCTACTGTATCCTGGAACACCTGGCTAAACAGAACCTCAATCCGAAGGCAACCACTCACCAGTTGCTGAAAGAGTTCGCCGCCATTGTCTTTTAGGAAGGAGAGATGCTCGACGGGACTTACTTTCAAACGGTCGGCAATGTCAAAGAACGGCATATCCGGCTGATCAACAAACTGGGCCTGGCTATCGGCAGTTACGCTGCCATTTCTGAAGTGCAGCAAGAGTGATTGGCAATATATGTTACTGTAACGCTCAATTCAATCGGCCCTACCTGCGAAATATGGGCTTAGCGATTCACTTTATCAATGCGGCACAAACAGTCGTAGAGGGCTGCCTGAAAGCCCATATCGGTCAGGCGGTCAGGTGTAAGATTGTTCACTGCAGCACCCGAAGCGTGCCACCAACCTTCGTAAACAAGAACTGTATCAGGCCTGATTTTTTCACTCAGTACCACTTCAGCCTCTAAAAACCCTCTTATCGAAGAGATGCGGGCCCGATCGCCATTGGCCAAGCTGTGTTTCTCGCCAATCAACGGATGCAGATAAACCAGTGGAGCAAAAACGGCATCAGGCAGGCGATGTGTAGAATGGATAGATTCACGCGGATGCGGACTGACAAACCAGTAGATGAAGCCCTGTTCACGCAAAACATGGTCACTGAGTTCTGACGACGCATGATACAATGGCAGAGGATCTCCGCCATCTTTTTCGGCGGCAGCAGAATAAAAATTATATTTTCCGTCCGCTGTGTTAAATATTCGATCTTGCCAGGGTATTTCATCGCCGCCGGGCAGCATGAATGGCGCTCTTTTAATATCTTCCAGCGTTATATCGGCAATAATTGTTAGTGGTTCGATAACGCGCGAAAGCAACTCTGAAGGGGTTAAATCAGGGAACCCCTTCGCCCCGAGCAGAACCGCTAGTTCTTTCAAAAAACTGAATTCAGAGCGACATTCAGCCAGCGGTTGCAGTACAGCAGGCCCATAGACCAGATAGCTATGGCTCATCGAATTATAAAACAGACCTTCTTCCTCCAAGAAGTTGGTGCAGGGCAAAACCAAATCAGAGGCGGCTGCAGTATCGGTCATAAAATGTTCCGCCGTGATCACAAACGGGATTTTCGAAAGCACACTACTCAATCTGACACCATCGCCAACCTGAACAAGTGGGTTAGCCCGACTGATATAGGCTGCGGCAATGGGTGGGTCACACAACTCCGCCAGGGCCGACGCAAGTTGCGGTTTCGGGTAGTAACGATGCAAAGGCAACAGGTCTGCACCGCTTAGATAAGCATGATCAATATAATGCTCCACCCTTACATTGGCATAGTTGGCCCCGCCGCCTGCCAGACCGATATTGCCGGTAAGGGCAGCCAGCGCATCAATCGCACGAACAGTGTTTCCTCCGTTGCTATGTCTCTGTAAACCGTAGCCGATCAAAATTGATGCTGGCTTGGCGGCAGCATAAAAATCCGCCAACCTTTCGATTTCGCCGGTCGGCAGACCGGTTAAAGCGGCCGCTCTTTCAGGGGGGAACTGCACGGCCAGAGCTTTAAATTGATCAAAACCGGAGCAATAATTCTGTACAAAATGATCATTTGACAGGCCTTTTTTAATAATCAGGTTTGCCATAGCCAGAGCCAGCGCACCGTCACTGCCTGGCTTTACACTGATATGCTCATCGGCATAAGAAGCTGTGGCCGTTTCAATTGGATCAATCAAAATTACTTTGGTGCCATTTTCCCTGGCGAGGCGCATCTGTGGTAGCAGGTGGACAGCCGTAGCCGCCGGATTACGGCCCCAAATAATTATTAAACGCGCGTTCCTCAAATCTTCATAGGAATGAGCCTTTACTGCCCCAAAATCATACCCCTGTGCTGCCATCCCTGCCCCCCAGCAGAGACTGCCCCGGTGAGTGGTACAACCTCCCAATGCGCTGAAAAAACGCTTTTCAATGTTTTTCAATAAACCGCCATACCCTCCGTCATAATAATGCAGCAGTGACAACGGTCCATGACGTTCGAGGGCGGCGCTAAAACGCTCGGCCGCAATCTGCAAAGCCTGCGACCAGCTTACTCTTCTGAAGGAACCTTTCACTTTTTGCAGGGGATAACGTAACCGTTCAGGATGATAAAGCCGCTCAATGTGGCGCCGTCCTTTTGTGCATAAAAAACGACCCGTTACCGATTGCCGCTCATCGGGCCCGATGGAAACAACTTTGCCTTTTTCTACAAATACCCGTAAAGCACACTGGTCCCAACAATTC
>DATIKA010000188.1:0-3145 GCA_035478055.1 Candidatus Limnocylindrales bacterium
TTTGGCTCTAACCCTAGCAGATTTGCGCAAAGCTCAAACTGTTGCTGAACTATCAAGTAAGGATTTCGTACTTCAGCTTCGTTTTTTTCGACCCGTTCTCTCATTGACAATTTCAGCCGCCTCCCTAATAAAAATAAAAAAGTAATTTCGAAAGCATTTTAGATTTTATTCAATATAACTGATTACCACCCTGCCTGTCAAAGTATATTTTTCGGTTTAGAGCATTCCAAACATACGCTGCAAGAAATGGGACTGATTATCCATACCGAGCGGGGAAAAGGTATGGCGGCCTTGCATCTTATGAATGGCGCGTAAAACCTTGTCAAACTCAATTGCTCACAACAACAGCGTTAAGTTTGGTCAAACTCAGCCAAAGTATATCAAAATGTGCAAAGCGTGGGAGTTTTATTGTTTTGTTTGTGCAGGAATATTTTATTTAATGGAGAATATTTTGTAATCAATAAGGCAGTTCAACGGTTCAACCGCTGGAAATAGATGGGGGCTTGATGTATGGCTTCAAAGCGTGATCGCGCTATCCTGGCAGCAGAACAACTTTTGCAGGCATCATTTGATGCGATCCTGGATGGCATCAGCGTTCTCGGCACTGATCTCACCATTTTGCGAGTTAACAAGATGATGGAACAGTGGTACAGCCATGCCATGCCCCTGGTCGGGAAAAAATGCTATGAAGTCTACCGTAGCTGTAAGCAACCGTGTGCGGTATGTCCAACCCTTTCCGCTTTGGGAAAAGGCGAATTTGAAGTAGAAGAGGTTCCTCTGATTCAGGAAGGCATACAAACCGGTTGGCTTGAGCTTTATGTAAACCCGATCAAAGATAATCAGGGTCGGATCACTGGTGTAGTGGAGATTGTACGCGATATCACTGCGCGCCGAAAGGCGGAAGAAGAAATAAAACAAAGACAAGAGTGGTGTCGAACGTTGACTGAAGATATCCCAGCCCTGGTAAGTTGCGCTTCGCCGCAAGGGCAACTCACTTTCGTCAGCAATGACTACTGTCATTTTCTGGGCAAAACGCAGGAAGAGATCGTTGGACAGAATTTTTATGAGTTTATTCCTATGCAACATCATTTACTGGTAAAAAATGCCCTGCTCTTGCTGACCCCGGATAATCCGATTGCTCAGTATGTGCATACCAACCGCTACTACAACGGAACCCTGCGTTGGATCAGGTGGACCAACCGGGCCATATTCAACCCGGACGGAAGTCTTAAGGAGTATATAAGTGTCGGTGAAGATATTACCGACCGCACGCAAGCCAAAGATGCCTTGCAGTACCAGTTTCATTTCGAGAAGATAGTTGCCGATATATCGGCAACTTTTGTCAGTGTGCCTGGTGAAAAAATAGATCATGCCATCGGCCACGCCCTGAAGCTGAGCGGAAGTTTTTTTAATACTGATCGCAGTTATCTCTTTAGATTCAGTGAAGATGGCCTGTTCATAAATAATACCCATGAGTGGTGTGCGGAAGGCATTTCTTCACAGATGACGCGGAACCAAAACTATCCTCTGGATTTCAGCTCATGGTGGGCTGCACAGATTCTTGAGCTTGGGCATGTGCACGTACCTGATATCGAACTTTTGCCGCCGGAAGCGGAGACGGACAGATATGAATTCATTAGTGAAGAGAAAAAATCACTGTTTAATATTCCCATGTTCAAGGAAGGTAAGATGTTCGGGTTTTTCGGTTTTGATGCGGTTAAAGAAAAGAAACATTGGACTGACCAGGAGATAGCCTTGATCAAGGTAGTAGCTGAGATTATCGCTGGTGCGGTAGTCAAATACGAGGCGGAAGAGTCATTAAAAGATTCGGAGGAACGGTACCGTGAAATTTTAGCCACAATCGAAGAAATTTGTTACGAAACTGATCTGGAGGGTAATTTGATATTCTGGAATGATGCTGCCTTCCGTATGACAGGCTACTGCCGGGACGAGGTGCTTGGTAAGAGTTCTAAGCATTTATACAAAGACCCGGACACTGTTTTTAGCACCTTTAACCGGGTTTACCTGACCAGCAAACCGGAAAAAGGTGTGGCTCTGGAAATGATTCGCAAAGATGGCACGGTTATTTTCGGTGAAATATCGATTGTGCTGATCAGGGATAAGGCCCGCATGGTTAATGGCTTCAAGTGTATTGGCCGCGACATAACCGAGAGGATTCAATTTGAAGCGAAATTGAACTATCTGAGTCTGCATGACCATCTCACCGGTATCTATAACCGCGCTTTTTTTGAAGAGGAGCTCGATCGCCTGAACGGGGGTCGCGAATACCCGGTCACGATCATTTCAGCTGTACTTAGCGATCTCAGGCTGATCAATGACACACTGAGCTACGAAGCTGGTAACAGGATGCTACTCGATTGTGCGGTTATTCTCAAAGAATCGTTGCGTCAGTCAGATATTTTAGCCCGAGTGGGAGGTGATGAATTTGCGGTGATATTGCCCCGCACGGATAAGGTAACAGGAGAAAATATTGTCTGCCGCATCCGGGAAAACTTAAAACAATACAACCACGAGCACGAAGAACTGCCCCTGGGGATCTCGGTAGGTGTGGCCACAACAGATAATAGTGCTATAGCCCTCAAAGATCTTTTTAAACGTGCCGATGACTTGATGTATCGCGATAAGTTGTACCGCAGCGGCAGCAGCCGGACCAATATAGTGAAGAGTTTGCTGGCAACCCTGGCGGAAAGAGACTACATTACTGAAGGTCATGCCCGGCGCCTCGAGGAACTTTGCCGGGCGGTCGGCGCGAAAAGCTATCTCTCCGCTCACCAGCTCTCGGACCTGGTTCTCCTGGCCCAGGTGCATGACCTGGGCAAGATAGGCATTCCTGACAATATCCTCTTCAAACCTGGCCCGCTCAGTGCTGAAGAGTGGGAGGTTATGCGCGAACATACTGGAAAAGGTTACCGGATTGCATCTTCATCGCCGGACTTATCCGGAGTGGCCGACCTGATCTTGAAACATCACGAGCGTTGGGATGGCAGCGGTTACCCCCTGGGATTAAAAGAAACCGAGATCCCGGTGGAGTGTCGCATCCTGGCCGTGGTGGATGCTTTTGATGCCATGACTAGTAAACGACCCTATAATAAGCGTAAATCAGTTGCCAAAGCAAAGGCAGAGC
>DATIKA010000189.1:0-10908 GCA_035478055.1 Candidatus Limnocylindrales bacterium
CCCAGTAATCGTTTTTTTTATCGCGGTTCAGGTTATTTCGGCGGGGCTAACCCGCTCAGGTTTTGCCGACAGGCTTACGGTACACATTCTGAACCGGGTTGGTCTGCAACCCCACAAGTTGGTGTTCACCTTCCTTGCCGCTGGAGCGGCGCTCTCCATGTGGATCGTTAACATGTCTGTTACCGCAATCCTGCTGCCCATCGGGTTGAATATCCTGCGTAAGGCCGGTGTGTCGCCTTTGCGCAGCAACTTTGGCCGCGCCCTGATGATCGCCACCGCCTGGGGGCCGGCTATCGGCGGTATCTCCACGCCAGTAGGGAACGGGGCCAATATCGTTGCCCTGGGCTTTCTAAGGGATCAGGCCGGGATTCAAATCGATTTTCTGCGTTGGATGATGGTGGGGGTACCCGCAGCCCTGTTGATTTTACCCCTGGCTTACCTGGTGCTTATCCGTGTCTTCCCCCTGGAAAAATTAAATCTGCCGGAAGGCGGCCCCGGTTCTGAAACCGCTTCCGGGACCAAGCTTAATGCGACTGAAATTAAAGCGATTGTTATTTTCACCGTTGCAGTTTTGTTTTGGGTGGGAGACTCGCTGCTGGTACACATGGCGGGGTTTTCTATACCCATTGAGACGGTCGCTCTGGCCGCAGCCATTTTCTTTTTCCTTCCGGGGGTAAACATATTGACCTGGAAAGAAGCGCAGCAGGATATCGACTGGGGCGGCATTATTTTAATTGCTGCCGGTCTGTCCCTGGGGATGGTAATCTTCCATACGGGAGCCGCCCGCTGGTTGGCGATTCTGGCTTTTTCCTCCATCGGCGGGTTGGGCCTGGTTCCACGTATTTTAGTGGTGGTATTGGCCGTAGAGCTGTTAAAAGTATTTTTTTCCAGCAATACCGTCACTGCAGTGATCCTGGTGCCCCTGGCAATTGCTCTGGCCACAGATTTAAACCTTGACATCTGGTTTTTGGCCGGGCCGGTGGCTGTCGCCACCTCTCTGGCTTTTCTGCTGGTAACCTCCAGCCCGACCAACGTGATCGCCTATAGCTCCGGATATTTTTCCATTAAGGATTTTGCCAAAGCGGGGATTCCCTTGACCCTGTTGGTTCCTTTTTGCATCACCCTGGCATTCATTTTGTTCGGAGCATTGATCCGGTAACGGGATCAACTGTTGATCTTTATACTGATATCCTCGCTTGAGAATGTCGACAACACAGGCAGGGAGCTTACAAGATCACACAGAATAATATATCAAACCCAACTTCATTACTTACGATTTAAATAGGTTGAAACTTAGGTGAGTTTACAGAAGTATTTAGTAAATGATATTTATTCCTGGGCGAATATTTTTAAAACCGAGCATATTTTAGCCACAAAGATTAACCCTATGAATTCGTAAATTCTGTCGGTTAATTCCATCCCTTGGGTCGGTACGGAGTACAACAACATCAAGGGATATAAGGAAATCTGCGTTACTCCGTCGAAGTTGTTTTGTGCAACCCAAAAATAATGACAAAAGGCGGATTTCCCATACCGTGAACTTTATAGATCATAAACTATGTTAACAAAATCTGCGGTCTTAGCTCACAGCATTGAAGGCTGGATCAAGTTTGTTGTCGGCTTACGCAAAGAAGTAAACAATGATTGTTTCGTCCCGAGATTATTGAAAGAGAGAATGATCAATGACTGATGAGATGACTCCGCGGGAGAGGGTTTTGACTGCTTTTGAGCACCGTGAACCGGACCGGGTGCCCATTGACTTTGCTTCCACCCATAATAGCGGCATTAATGTGCTGGCCACAATGTCGATGCCGGCATCGATGCCCTTAACCCGGTGCAGATCACTGCAGCCGGAATGGACCCCGCCTGGCTGAAAAAAGAATACGGACAGAGCCTCACTTTCTGGGGTGGCGGGGTTCGCACCCAGACCACGTTGGTGAAAGGAACTGTGTCCACTGTTACGGCCGAAGTTCGCGAGCTGATCGAAATATTTAAACCGGGCGGCGGTTACATCTTCTGTCCAATCCACGATATTCAGGAAGGTAACACAACAGCTAAACCGAATTATTGATTCAGACTTGGGATATCAGCGGCATATAGAGCAATCTTGAGATGGCTGACGGGGTTGTTGACGACCTTTCCCTGGCTAGACCCCCATGTCCCCGCAAACACGGGGACACCATCGGATGGATGAAAATGGAAACAACCTATTTTCAGGATAAATCATTGTGGGCTCGGTGGCGTTGTCAACAACTCCGCTCCCTATCTCTTTTTTTGGAGAAGGCTAAAAATACTGGTAGTATTGCACCTTGATATTGCCGTGGTATAGTTTGCGTCTCTTTGTGGCCTTTTTGCCGAAAAGTTGCTCGAAATTCTCTTGGGCCGTAAGAGTATACCAGGACCAGGTATCCAAAGTCTTGAAAAGCCGGCCCATTTCCCTATACAGCTGTTCAACTTCTTTTTGGCTGCCCAAGCGCTCTCCGTAGGGCGGGTTGCAGATAATCTTGCCGTATTTTTTCCTGGAGCTAAGTTCAGCAAGCGGTCGAACCTGGAAATGTATGGCATCCTCAACACCTGCTTCAGCTGCATTTTTCCGGGCAATCTGAATTAGTTTGCCGTCAATATCGGTGCCGCTCAAATCAAGTTTTCGTGTATAATTGGCGCGTTCATGAGCCTCTTTGCGGGCAGCGAACCACATTTCCCGTGGTATAGCCGGCCACTGCTCGGCAACGAAAGTCCGATTCATTCCCGGCGCAATATTTTGTCCGATCAGAGCTGCTTCGATTGGAATTGTTCCCGATCCACATAATGGATCTATCAGCGGAATGCCCGGCTGCCAGCGTGCAATCAAAACCAGGGCGGCAGCCAGAGTTTCTCTCAGTGGGGCTTTACTGCCGGTTACGCGGTAGCCACGCTTGTGCAGGCCTGGCCCGCTGGTGTCGATCGTCAAAGTGGCAACATTTCTGAGCAGCGAGACCTCGATGCGGTAGAGGGGGCCATCTTCCCTGAACCATTCGGTCCGGTAGTGTTTCTTCATGCTTTCGACTACCGCTTTTTTTACGATTGCCTGGCAGTCGGAGATGCTGAAAAGGGTCGATTGCACCGATTTACCATCGACTGGAAACGCAGCGTTGCCGGGTAGCAAATCAGGCCAGGGCAGCACTTTGGTTTGCTCGAAAAGTTCGTCAAAAGTGGTGGCGCCGAACTCACCAATCTTCAAGCGAATACGGTCTGCGGTGCGCAGCCAAAGGTTCGCGCGGCAAATAGCGCTTTCGTCGGCGGTGAAGGTAACCTTTCCATTTTCAACGGTAACCTGATCATAGCCAAGGTCTTTTATTTCCCTGGCAACCAGAGCTTCGAGGCCAAATGTGGTCGTGGCAATCAGGTCAAGTTCAGACATACACAATCTCCTCAGTGGAAACGTTAACGTTCTGAGCGGCAATGTTTACCGATTAGTAGAGAGCGGATACGGCTATACTTGTCGATGACGGATGCCAATTTATTTGCATCAAAATGATTCGATCATTTTTTCAAGGGTGGCTATAAATTCCCTGTCACCTTTCAATGTTCGCTTCCGTGGTCCCTTGGTTCGCCCCCCGCTGCGGCGATATTTGGCCTTGATTTCCCGTTCTTCCAGCAAAAACTCCATGTTTTCCGAACGGTATTCTTTGCCGTCCGGGCTTAAAGATCGGGCCTGCTTCCCTTTGAGCATCGCCGCCAATCCCCAATCCTGAGTAACGACGATATCGCCTTTTTCCGCAAGGTTAACGATTTTGATATCTGTTTCCTGCGCGTCGTTCCCAACCGTAATGTGTTGATCGGAGACAATAACATGGTTAAAGCTGGCAACTGTCCATACCGGAATACCGTTCTTTCGGCCCAAATCCAGGCATATTTGCAGAACTGTTTTGGGGCAGGCATCAGCATCGACGATGATTCTTACATTCCGCTGGTTATTACGCTGCATGACAGTCCCCTCGCTATAATTTTCAAATCGCCTGTGGCCAGAAAACAAGGAGATCCACTTATCACCCGGACACGGTTGATATGTGCGTATTGTGTTTATAATAGAGTATGTAAAGCAGCTAAGAAAAGAGTTCCGCCGGTGGTTGGTGGGGAATACGGGCTATCTCCTTGCTGCCATACATGAATATTGCTTCTTTGCCGTCGGTTATCTCGCCGATCTCGGTTACTTGTGCTCCCTTTGAACGGGCTGCGTTGACAACCTCCGCCACATCTTCAGGGCGTACCTGGAAGAGCATCCGGGCCTGTGTTTCGCAGATCAGGATCTCCTCGGGGGTAATATTATCCGCCGAGACCGGCGCTAACGCCAGGTCTACCTTCGCGCCCAGGCCACCGAAACGAACCGATTCACTTACGGCGGCGCCGATACCTGCCGCTCCCAGATCGGAGCAGGCGTTGATCTTGCCGGTTTTGATAGCGGCCAAGGCTGCTTCCATAGTGGTTCTTTCTTCGCTAAAGAGGGCCACGGCAGGCCGCATTACATCAACCAGCCCGGCCCGGTAAAGGGTATCATTACCATCATTGCTCGTTTCGCCAATCAGGATCAATTTATCTCCAGCCTGTTTGGCTTTTTTGGTTAATGGTTTGTTTACCACCATCCGTCCAATTACTGTCGCCACAACTGCAGGCACGATATCACTGAATGAAGTGGAAAGGCCTCCTCCAACCACAAAAACGTTCATAGTTTCACACATATCGCGAATACCTTTGACGATCAGATTTAGCCTCTCTCCACTGGTCATGGTCTGGCATTTCCCGCAGGTGCATTTTCCTGTGAAACCACAGGGTCCGACGATCACTTTTTCTTCCAACGGGCGGGTGCCGATGAAGTCAAGCAGAAAGAGAGGGCGTCCACCCATGGCCACCACATCTCTCATTGCTCCGCCTGCGCCGGTTGCTGCACTGTCGTAGGGACGGGGTGCACAAGGTGAACAGTGGCTTTCCATCTTGGCGACAACCAGTCCATCGTCATCTGGCATTTTAAAAACGGCAGCATCATCGTTGGCATCTGGCCCAATTAGAAGCTTTCCGGGTGAATTCTTGCCCACAGCCGCATTGAGTTCTCCAAAGACCTTGAAATCAATTACCTTGTCAATATTGTGGTGCAGGTGAATAAACAGGCCATGCATCAGTGCTCGTTCAATAGTATTCATTACTCAACCTCCCTGTTAAGGTGTTAATAATATCCGGATTATATGCGATTCGGGCGGCAAGACAAGAAAAGTGTTCGCTTCTATCGCAGGGTAGTCCTGCCATGATCCCTATCGATATCAACAAATAATTATTACCGAACAGCATGAAACATAATTTTTAACTTCAGAATATTTCAGGGCCTCCAGTTCTTTTTACGGCCCTGATTATTTTTACTCCATCTGTGAAGAGGGGCGTTGAAGTTACGTTGACAAATCCAGCGTTGGCAGCATATCTTTCAGTATCCCTGGCGATATGTTCACCGGTCAGGCGGTAAAAGGGCTCTGCCAGAGCGGCAAAGAAGCGGCCTCCAAAACCATGGGGACGAACATGCTCAAGTAAGAGCAACTGACCGCCCGGCTTAAGGACCCGGTATAATTCTTGCAGTCCCAACAACGGCGCTTTCACCTGGCAGAAAACAAAAGTAGTTACAGCAGTGTCGAATAATTCATCAGCAAAAGGCAGGTTTTGAATATCACCCAGCATAAATTTTGCCCGGACTTGTTTTTCCTGAGCACGACGGCTGGCTCTGTGAAGGAAACTATGATTGCTGTCGAGGGCAGTAACCTGGAGCTCTGGTCTGTAGTAGGAAATATTAAGCCCTGTTCCCACTCCGGCTTCCAAAACTGAAGGGCCTTCCACACAACTCCAGAGTATCTTGCGCCATTTGTTAATCAGAAGCAAATCAAGGGCACTCATGAAAAAGTCATAGATTGCGGCAGTCGACGGGGAATCTTTCAAGTGCAGACCTCATTTCAGGAAATATTGCACAGAGCATTACCGGCCCCGGTTAACTTTGAATGTCGGTTTAAAAAATATATTTACACAACGTTAATTAATTTCCTTTTGAAAATGCAGTAAAAATACTTTGGCAGGACACGGGGACGTTTCTCCTGTCCTTGTTCGGCAGGACGGGAGAAACGTCCCCGTGTCCTGCTGGCAATCTGGCGCTGAGCGGGCAGTCAGCGAAATAAAAAAGCGAGGCTTTTTATCTGGCCCCGCTTTTTTGGTGCGCCCGGGAGGTTTTGAACCTCCGGCCTCCTGCGTGTCAAGCAGGCGCTCCCCCCCTGAGCTACGAGCGCATGATTAGAAGCGCAAGAACATTTTAGCACCACCTTTATTAAAGTGTCAAGGAGAACGCGTGTTTTTAAAATAATGAAAAATATGTAAGCTCTGTACACCGGTTCAGATAAATTCCGGCTATTTTCACCTGCTTAATTTGCATATTCAAATTCCGGCAAAGGTATACTGCAGTCAACAGATAGAAATATCTGCTAGTCTTTCCTGTAAAATGGTCAAGTTCTATGTTATTATTTAAGCAAAGAAGCCAGAAATAAGAGCCTGGGAGGGCTACCTGTGCCGGCCAATCTTACACCACAATACCATGAGGCTGAAGAACAATATCGTAAAGCGAATACCATCGAAGATCGGGTTAAAGCTTTGCAGGAAATGTTTGCGGTCATACCGAAGCACAAAGGCACGGAAAAACTCCAGGCTGATATCAAGAAGCGTATAGCCCGGTTAAAAGAGGAAAGCAAAACAAAAAAGCAAAATAAGGGGTTTAATCCATTCGGAGTGGAAAAGCAGGGTGCCGGCCAGGTGGTTTTGGCGGGATACCCCAATACAGGTAAATCGGCTTTAGTGGGTGCATTATCGAGAGCTAAGGTGAAAGTGGCCGATTATCCGTTCGCCACTGCTTTACCGGTTAGTGGTATGATGCCATATAAGGATATATTTATTCAACTCGTCGATACACCGCCAATTTCTCCCGGCAATATACCGTCTGGCATTATTGGCACATACAAAGAGGCCGATGCCCTGTTGATTATAGTAGATGCTTCTACAGCAGATTGCCTGGAGCAGCTGGAAGGAGCAGTGCAGATTTTACAAGAGCGTGACGTAATCGACTTGTCTGATGAAGGAAATATTATAGCGCCGATTCCCTTCATGGTGGCGGCAACCAAAATGGACCGGCCGGGTGCTATGGAAAACTACCAGATCTTACAGGAGTTAATGCCCGATTTCAGTATATTATCTTTATCGAGCAGCGGAATAGGGCTGGAAGATTTAAAAGGAAAACTCTATGCTATTTTGAATGTTATTCGTATCTACGGCAAGGTTGCCGGCCGACCGGTTAGTATGGAAAGTCCTTTTATCCTGAAAAAAGGTAGTACAGTTCTTGACTTTGCGGCCGAAGTGCACAGAGATTTTCCGCAAAAGCTGAAAAGCGCCCTTGTCTGGGGATCTTCCCGTTTTGAAGGCCAGGCGGTGGCCAGAGAGTATATTCTTGAAGATGGTGATATTGTCGAATTACAACTGTAATCTTGCTCACAATGTCTTATAATGGCAGCTGGAGTGTGAATTTGTGGGTTATTGCTCACAATATGCTAAAAAACAGAAGATCTATTAATGGTGCCGCGTGGTTTGGTTAAGCACCACCTTTAGCGTTTGCAGAATGACAGGGTTCAAGATGGGTATCTAATTTAACTATAGGGAGATGGCCGAAATGATATGGATAGTACTTGCAGTTGTGGGAATACTGATTATTTATTTTGTTGGTACTTATAACCGCCTGGTGACTCTGCGGCAGCGTATTAAAAATGCCTGGTCCCAGATCGATGTTCAGCTTAAAAGGCGTTATGATCTGATTCCAAATTTAGTGGCCACTGTAAAAGGATATGCAACCCATGAACAGGAAACTTTTGAAAAGGTAACCCAGGCTCGCAATATGGCAATTAATGCGAAAGATGTTGGTGAGCAGGCCGGGGCTGAAAATATGCTTTCCGGCGCACTAAAGTCTCTTTTTGCACTTGCTGAAAACTATCCTCAGCTAAAAGCAGATGTCAATTTCCGCCAATTGCAGGATGAGCTATCAAATACCGAAGGTAAAATCGCTTTTTCCAGACAGTTCTACAACGATACTGTGCTGAAGTACAATGCTACTATCCAGCAGTTTCCAGTTGGATTGATCGCCGGAATGTTCGGGTTCCTCCAGGAGAATTATTTTAACTTGGATGAGGAAATGGCTGCCCGCGAAGCGGTAAAAGTTGAATTTTAGAGTTGCAGGTACATGAGAGTTTTTTGCATACGAATCCGCCAGGATGTTATTAACAAAGCAAACGCATCGGTTGGGCGCTGCAGCCCTTGAGTAGTAATGGTGTGTTATCGAGTGGCGAAATAAAGTAGCTGATCGTGGACTTTGCTGTTAAGAGGCATGTTTTTAACCGCTAGAATCAGACAGGGGTGTATCGCACATAATGGAAGCAGCTGTAGTTGTGAATCCGGCTTCGGCCAATGGCAAGACGGGCCGACGTTGGCCGAAGCTGGCGACTGTAATGGAAAAAGAAGGGTTTTCATTTGTTCATCAATTTACCGAAGGCCCGGGTCATGCGACCGAAATAACCCGCAATTTCCTCCAAATAGGTCATGACCTGATAATTTCCGTGGGTGGTGACGGCACTACCAATGAGGTTGTGAATGGGTTTTTTGTTGATGGTAAATTGATACGGGACTCGGCAGCTCTTGCTTTTATTAATGCCGGAACTGGTGGCGATTTGCGCCGCACCATTGGCATACCTGGTGATGATCTTGGCGCTATACGTCATATCCTGCATAGTCCGCTGCGCGCAATCGATATTGGCAAAATCATTTTCACAAATGACCAGAATGTTCAGGAGGCGCGCTACTTTGTTAATATAGCCGGATTGGGTCTTGATGGCGATACTGTAGCCCGTGTCAATCGGACCACTAAAGTTTTTGGCGGTTTCGCTTCTTTTTTATGGGGCACAGTAGCAAGCTTGCTACTTTACCGCAACCAAAATATGGTTGTTGTTGTTGATGGAGTAGAGATTTGTGACGAACCGCTAACGGCTGCAGTGATCGGCAACGGGAGCTATTTCGGCGGCGGTATGTTTATTGCTCCTAACGCGGTTATTGATGACGGCTTTTTTGACATTATTATTCTGCGTAATTTGAGTAAAATAAAACAGTTGGTAAACCTGCCGCGAATTTATAGCGGCACGCATCTCACCCATCCGCAGGTTACCAGTTTACGGGGCAAAAAAATTAATGTATCATCCAGCGGCAATGCTTTGCTCAACCTCGATGGTGAACAACCGGGCAGGGCGCCGGTTGAAATTGAATTGCTGCCGCTGGCAATCAAGATAAAGGGCTGATACAACAGTTTGGTTGTGATCAAGCTGCCAGCGGCTAGCTTGACAGAGCGCAGTTAAAGATTTTTGATTTGTCCAAGTAATTGCCGATTGACAGAGGAGGCGCTTATCGTTTGCAGATAAAGGTGAAATTAGATAACGGGGATGAAATGGTTTATCCGCATGGCACAACGTGCATGGATCTTTACCGCGAAAAAGCAGCTGAAAACAAAGATCTGGTTGCCGTTCTGGTTAATGGGCGGGAGTGTGATTTGAATTTACCGTTAGTCGATGGCAGCACGGTTACTTTCATTAATTTTGAAACGCCCCAGGGAGCACGCATTTTTCGTCACAGCGCCAGCCATGTTTTAGCCCATGCTGTGAAGCGACTATTTCCAACGGTTAAGCTTGGGATAGGCCCGGCTATTGAAAACGGTTTTTATTACGATTTTGAATTTGAGCAGTCTATTTCTGCCGATGATTTAGACAGAATCGAGCAGGAAATGAAGAAAATAGTCAACGAGAAGAAACCGATCCAGCGCCAGGAGATGACCAGGGAAGCTGCTGAGCAGTTGTTTCGCGAAATGAATGAACAATATAAACTGGAACTCATAGCTGATCTGCCTGCTGAAGCAACCATTTCTTGTTACAAGCAGGACGACTTTATTGATCTTTGTGCCGGTCCGCACCTTCCTGGCACTGGTATGGTTAAAGCTTTCAAACTTACAGGTCTGGCCGGTGCTTACTGGAGGGGTGACGAACGAAACGTTATGCTGCAGCGTATTTATGGCACTGCCTTTCCCTCGAATGAGCGTTTGCAACATCACCTGGCCATGCTTGAAGAAGCCAAAAAAAGAGACCATCGCAAGCTTGGTCGGGAGCTGGAACTTTTTAGTTTGCATGATGAGGCTCCCGGCTTTCCCTTCTTACATCACAATGGCATGGTTATTTGGCAGGAACTGACTAGTTTCTGGCGTCACGAACATAGCCTGGCCGGTTATGAGGAAATAAAAACACCGCTTATTTTAAACCGGAGCCTATGGGAGCAATCGGGCCACTGGGACCATTTTCGTGAAAACATGTATTTTACGCGTATTGACGAACAGGATTTTGCCGTTAAACCGATGAATTGCCCTGGCGCAATGCTGGTTTATCGCTCGAAAATGCATAGCTACCGCGATTTTCCGCGTCGCATTGCTGAAATGGGTATAGTTCACAGACATGAGCTTTCTGGCACATTACATGGGTTGATGCGCGTGCGCAGTTTTACTCAGGACGATGCCCATATCTTCATGCTGCCTGAACAGGTTGAATCTGAGGTTATTGGCATTATCAGGCTTGTAGATCGGTTTTACAGCGTTTTTGGCTTTTCCTATCGCGTTGAGTTGAGCACCAGGCCTGAAAAAGCGTTGGGCAGCGTCGAGATGTGGGATAAGGCTACCGCTATTCTGGAACGGGTATTGCGGGCCAACGACATCGATTATCGCGTTAATGAGGGTGACGGTGCTTTTTACGGCCCGAAAATTGATTTTCATATTCAGGA
>DATIKA010000190.1:0-2501 GCA_035478055.1 Candidatus Limnocylindrales bacterium
CCAGTTCACGGCTAAGCTCTGGCTCTATGCTTCCCTGAGACTGGCCAAAGTAAAGCGCTATCAGGTAGAGCGCTATCAACTGGGTCAGGTAGGCTTTGGTCGAGGCAACCGCTATTTCGGGACCAGCCCGGGTAAAAAAAACCCGGTCAGCTTCGCGGGAAACCGAGCTGCCAACCACATTTGTAATAGCCAACACTTTGACTCCATTTTTCCGGGCCAGACGCAATGCAGCCAGTGTGTCGGCAGTTTCACCAGACTGGCTGATAACGATAACCAGCTGTTTTTCGCCAAGCAATGGACCGCGGTAACGAAATTCCGAAGCGATATCAACCTCTACCGGTATTTTGGTTAGTTTTTCAATGATCGCCTTTCCCAACAGCCCGGCATGATAGGCAGTACCGCAGGCCACAATATAAATTTTTTCTAACTCACGCAATTCTTCTGCTGAAAAACCAAGATCCTCAAGGGTAACCTTCCCGGTTGAAAGATCGATGCGCTGGCGTAGAGTTTCGCGCACCGCTGATGGCTGCTCCATAATTTCTTTGAGCATAAAGTGATCAAAACCGCCTTTTTCGGCAGCTTCAATATTCCAGTTAACCTCAAATGTTTCTTTTTCCACCGGTAGTCCGGCAGAGTTGGTAATCTCTACTCCTTCCGCTGTTACAGAAGCAAATTCTCCGTCGTCGAGTATGTAGGTCTTACGGGTATGGGGTAATAGCGCCGGGATATCAGAAGCCACAAAATTTTCACCGTTGCCCTGACCGATTACCAGAGGGCTATCCTGACGAGCACAGACCAGTCGACCAGGCTCCTGCGCAGTAATAGCCACCAGGGCATAAGAACCCTCCGCTTTGGCGGCGGCCATACGTACGGCCTGAAGGAGATCGCCATTGTAATATTCTTCAATCAGATGTGCCAAAACCTCGGTATCAGTCTCAGAATTGAAACAGTGCCCGGCCTCTTCACACAGCCATTTACGCAGCACCTGATAATTTTCGATTATTCCGTTGTGCACCACCGCAATGTTACCGCAGCAGCTGCAGTGAGGGTGCGCATTCTCATCGCTCGGCCGCCCATGGGTAGCCCAGCGGGTGTGGCCAATGCCAACACTTAATGCTTTATAATTGCCGTTGACCATATGTTCAAGATCGGCAATCGAGCCGGCTATCTTGGTCACCAACAACTTTTCATCCTGTTGCAGGGCAACACCAGCAGAATCATAACCGCGGTATTCCAGCTTTTTTAACCCGTCAAGCAAGATATCGATTGCCGACTTTGTTCCGGTATATCCTACGATGCCGCACATGATAATCCCTCATTTGCTATAATTTTTGGTTATGCCTATACCGACTGTTCACGGGCAATAATCTCAGCCAGCGATCGGGCATATTGTTCGAGCTTATCTTCCGGCAAAGGAGCTTCCAGCATGACCCGAATTTTCTGTTCCGTCCCTGAAGGACGCACCAGGATCCGGCCGTGCGGACCCAACTTCTGTTTTACCCGGTCAATGGCGACAGTAATGTCCTGGTTTTCAGACCATCCCTCTTTTGTTTTCACCTTCTGATTTATTAAAACCTGCGGCAATCGAACCAGGCAAGATGCCAGTTCCGAAAGAGGCTGCTGCTTTTCTTGAACAACCTTCAGCAACTGCAGCGCGGCCAGGAAACCGTCCCCTGTAGTCGCATGATCGGAAAAAATAATGTGCCCCGACTGCTCTCCGCCAAAGTTATAATTTCCCTCGGTTATTTTATCAATAACGAAGCGATCGCCAACCGGGGTGCGCAGCACTTTAAACCCGTGCTTTTCTCCCAGAATATCCAATCCACCGTTACTCATCACTGTGGCAACCAGAGTTTGTTTGTTAAGAAGCCCTTTACCTGCCATGTCGACAGCACAGATAGACATAATGCCATCACCGTCAACAACATTGCCTTTTTCATCCACAGCGATCAGACGGTCGGCATCGCCGTCAAAGGCCAGGCCGAGTGATGCTCCCAGACGGAGCACTTCTCGCTGCAGGGCCGCGGTATCAGTGGTGCCGCAATTAACATTGATCAAGCTACCGTCCGGAACATCGTGCAGCATATTAACTTTAGCACCCAATGATTTTAATAACTCGCCTGCTACGAGGCAGGCAGCACCGTGGGCACAGTCCACAACAAGGCTCAACCCGGTCAGTGATGGAGCGCTTTTTTTCAGATATTTGTAATAGTTTCCCAGAGCTTCACCGTCCCGATAAACCTGCCCTATCGAAGTTCCTTCAGCTCGCGGCAACTCGTCTCCCGCTTCAAAGTAGCACTTTTCGATTTGTTCTTCTACTGAATTGGACAGCTTAAAACCGTTGCCGTCAAAAAATTTCAAGCCGTTATCTTCGATTGGATTATGTGAAGCAGATATAACCACACCAGCCGTCGCTTGCATCGAACGAGACAGGTACGCCACAGCAGGTGTGGAGGTTATCCCCAGGAGCCGAACCGAGGCGCCTGTAGAAGTTATTCCCG
>DATIKA010000191.1:0-1966 GCA_035478055.1 Candidatus Limnocylindrales bacterium
TTAACCAGCTAAGATGGTGGATGTTTTTAGTTAAGTGCAAAAAAAACGACAGCGAGATGGTTTGTGGGAGGAAGATGGCAATGCGCAAACTACAGTTATTGGGCATATCTGGAAGCCCGCGTAAGGGCAACAGTGAGTACCTGCTGCAGCATGCTCTTGAAGCGGCCCGCGGTGTCGGGCCGGATCAGTCAGAGAGCGTTGATTATTCTTTCAGAGGTAAAAAAATGGGGCCGTGTCTGGCTTGCGGTTACTGTGGAAAAAACCGTGGCGCATGCAAAGTGAAGGATGATTTTTCCGAGTTGCGGCGCCTTTGGATGGATTCCGATGTAATTATTTATTCAGTACCTGTTTATCATATGTCAATGCCGGGTCAGGTGAAATGTTTTATCGATCGTTTGGGTAATTCTCTTTTTGGTGAGTTCAGCCATCTGTTCGAACCTGGTCAGGAAGCCCTGCCCAAGCTGTTAAAGGTAATTGGGAGCATTACCCAGGGCATGCATATCTCTTCCGGGCAGGAACATACCCTGACAGACCTGATCAATCATACCCTAATTATGCAAAGTATTCCTGTAACGGGAGATCTGTGGCAATCATATATTGGCTGTGGCGGTTGGACCTCCAATGAGATTGATCGACATGCTCTGGAGAAACAGTATGACCGTGCTCATTATGATGCGGTGGTGGTAGTTAAGTCAGCCCAGGATGTCGGTAGACGGGCCGTTGAATTGTGTTTACTGATCCATGACGGAGTCCGGTCGCGTCGGGAAGCGCTAAGCAAGGATCCGGCCTATAAACCTTTATTGGATCGGATTTGTTAACCACTGTGGCAAATGAGGTTATAGATGATGCTATCGATTAAGGTTGACCCGGAAAAATGCGACGGCTGTGGTCGGTGTACGGCAGCATGTTCACTGGGACGCATGCTTCGTGCTGTCGCTCCAGAGTGTGAGTCAGGGGAAAAGAAATATACTGTTACTGAACTGGCTCAGCCACTGCTTTGGTTAACAGGAAACAAGGAATATCGTATTGACCTTTGCCGCCATTGTGAAAAGCCCGTTTGTGTTGACGTTTGTGTTGCCGGCGCGATTAAGCCGGAAGAAAACAGCATTACAGTACAAATACAATTCGAAAAGTGTGTAGGCTGCTGGAGTTGTGTAATGGAGTGCCCTTTCGGAGCGATCCGCCTGTTCGATGGTAGTGCCGTCAAGTGTGACGGTTGCCCGGGTTATGTGGCGCCATTATGTGCTCACTTTTGTCCAACTGGTGCGTTGCAGGCGGATTGCCGTAGCACCGGAAATGCGATTCGCCGCCGACGTGAAAGAGCTTCTGTTCCAGGAAGGATAAATAACGAAGCTTACTCAGGTAAAAGAGCTTGAGCGGATATGTTATTATCGGCAACAGTACTGCCGGGCTCGCGGGTGCTCAGGCACTGCGGCAACACGATCCCTGTGCGAAAATAACCGTAATTTCAGGAGAGCCGCATTTACCGTATTCGCGAGTGCTTTTGACGCATTTGATTGCCGGGCACGTGGTCAGGGACCAGTTGGATTTAACAGGGCCCGAGTTTATGGACCGTCTAGGAATTACCCTCCTTTCTGGATCACGGGCGGTGAACGTTGAGCTAAATCTTAAAGAAGTTTTGCTCGACAGCGGCGAAAAATTGCAATACAAATCATTGCTGGTAGCCGCTGGAAGCAGGCCAGTATTCCCTGACGGTTTTTCCGGGGAAAACCCGGCGATTACTGGATTGCGGACTATTGATGATGCCATCAAAATATGCAGGCATGTAGTGCCCGGGGCTAAAATTATTGTAGTGGGTGGTGGCCCCGTTGGTGTCAAGCTGGCTTGTGCGTTGCGCGAAGCGGGGACCATGCCGGAAATAATTGTCAGTTCACCGAATCTACTTTCCCAGGTATCCGATGACGAAGCGGCCAGAATGGTACAGGCCATGCTAACTAGCCGGGGG
>DATIKA010000192.1:0-5932 GCA_035478055.1 Candidatus Limnocylindrales bacterium
GCAGGAAAACGAAACAAAGGAAAAAAAGAAATTGCTGTTAATCGTTCTCTGGAGTTAAAAAATGCCATTGCTGATTACCGAGAAGCATTAAAGACAATACCTAGTGGATTCGAACGGTGGCCTCAGATACAGGAAAACCAAAAAAGGATAAAAGCCTATTTCAAAGCATCGGATGAAGATTGGCAAAGTTGGCGGTGGCATATTGAAAACCGCATCACCAAAACCATTGTTTTGAAAAATCTTTTACCGTTGGGGAAAAGTGAAATTGAGGAAATCGATAAAACCGGCTCACTTTACCGGTGGGCTGTTTCGCCCTATTACTTGAGCTTGATTGATCCTTCCAATCCTGAAGATCCGGTGCGGCGCCAGTGTATCCCCACGTTGCAGGAGTATGAAGATATGCGGGGTCGGGCCGATCCCATGGGGGAAGAGGAATGTTCACCTACCGATGCGATCACCAGGCGTTATGCAGACCGCTTGATTATAAAAGTTACAAACCAATGCGCCATGTATTGCCGGCACTGTCAGCGCAGGCGCTCGATCGGTGAGATAGATCGGGCAGCAACGCGCCACCAGCTTGAAGAGGCTTTGGAATACGTGCGTCAAAACGATGAAATACGCGATGTATTACTGACTGGTGGAGATAGTCTCATGCTGGACAACCGGACCATTGCCTGGCTTTTAGAAGAACTTGATCGCATCCCCCATGTGGAGATAAAGCGACTCGGCAGCAGAACACTGGTCACATTACCGCAGCGGATTGATGATGAATTGTGCCACATACTTTCACAGCATCTTCCGCTCTATATTAATACTCATTTCAATCATCCCCTTGAGGTTACACCGGCAGCGCAGGAGGCCTGTTTTAAGTTGTCCCGCACGGGGGTCAGCATCGGGAACCAGTCGGTGCTTTTAAAAGGTGTGAACAATGATCCGTTTATCTTTCGTAAGTTGAACCAGGATTTGTTAAAGATTATGGTCCGGCCATATTATATATTTCATGCCAAAGCAGTGAGGGGAACCACACATTTTCGGACAAAAGTGGAAGAGGGCATTGAGATTATGGAGAAACTCAGAGGATACACTTCCGGGTTGGCTGTGCCGACCTTTGTTGTTAATGCTCCGCGAGGACTGGGCAAAACCCCGATGCTGCCTGAATACCTGATCAGTATGGGTAAAGGTTATATTACAATACGAACTTGGGAAAACCGGGTTATACGTTACGATAACTGAAACGGGACCCGGGCATGATCATATCAGGAGCAGCAGCAAGTTTCTGGTTTACCGGCAAGCTTTTCCTGAACCACAGTGACTTTTTGTTTGATTGAACCCGGCTTGTCTCTGCGGTCGTCAATGCGGACAGTTGTGCTGACTCGCATGGCCCCATGCCTGAAAGGAACTTCGTGCATTTGCCGCACCGCAGCCAGTATTTTGTCCAGATCACCCTCAATGATTGTGCCCATCGCTGTAAGCTCGCATATTAACCCTTCACTTTCACCATGCTTTTGCAGCTCCAGCTGACAGGCGGTAACAAAATCACTCAGGCTGGTGCTTCCTGTCCCCAGCGGAATGATTGTCACATCAACAATGGCCATCTTTGATGCAACTCCCTTTTTTATTTGTATTTGCTGTGGTTACGTTCGCCGAAAAAAGTGAAAATCCTGCTTTTATAGTCATCACCACAGTGAAAATTAGCGAGTGTACTGCCAGACAAAGCGGTGCTCCTGGCCAGGCGATTTAGCACATCGAATAAACTTATCCTGTAGTACTCTGGCCGAAAGAGTTAAGTTTTTACCTGAACAGGCAGAGTAGCGCGGTAGCAGGAGCAGGAAAGTTCCAACTATCCGCCTGATACATAATTTATTTTCAGATGCTCATTGACTTTTCAATTGATTTTGTTACAATGAAGTCTGACGCTTTTCATCTGAAAAAAAATTTGGTACAAGGAGGTATTAAAGATGAGCGCTTTAGGCCGTCATATTTTGGCTGAGTTTTACGGCTGTCCACCAGAAATCCTGAGTGATATTGATCAGGTAAAGCATCACATGGTGGCAGCTGCTCTTGAGGCGGGAGCTGAAGTCAGGGAAAACGTGTTCCACCAGTTCAGCCCTCAGGGAATCAGTGGCGTAGTTGTAATATCAGAATCACACCTTGCTATTCACACCTGGCCCGAATTTGGTTATGCTGCTGTTGATGTATTTACCTGTGGTCAAACCGTTAATCCATGGGTATCATGTAATTATTTGAAACACGTATTTTCAGCCCAAAACATGTCGGCGCGCGAAATTAAGCGTGGCATCTTTGACGTCCAACTGGAGTATAAACCTGCTGTAAATTATTGATTGTTGGAAGGGGGATGGTTCAGTGTCTTTTGCCGATCACAAATTGTACATAGATCGTACATCACCCGATACGGCGCACATGTTTGGTGTGACGAATTTTATAAAAAGCAGTCGGACCAGATTTCAGCAGGTAGAAATCGCGGATACCAATACTTACGGTCGTTTATTGATTTTGGATGGCAAAATTCAATCAGCTGAACGGGATGAGTATATCTACCATGAAGCTCTGGTCCATCCGGCTATGCTGATGTGCCCTGAACCACGCCGGGTTTTGGTGATGGGAGGTGGGGAAGGTGCCACTCCAAGGGAAGTGTTCCGGCATCCCTCTGTCGAACAGGTGGTTATGGTCGATCTTGACGAAGAAGTAGTCTCTTTATGCCGGGAACATCTGCAAAGCTGGCACCGGAATAGTTTTGATGATCCACGTTTGCAGCTTTTGCACATGGATGCAAGACAGTACCTCGAAGAGAATGATGGTCAATTCGATGTCATTATCAGCGATGTGCCGGAAACTATTGTCAACAGCCCGGCCTTGCGTCTATTTACCAGGCAGTTTTTTGAGTTGGTCAAAAACCGTCTCGCGGAGCATGGCATTTTTGCATTGCAAGCGGGAGATTTCGGGATGCCCTATATCGATGCCCACAGTGCCATTCGCCACACCCTTGAACAGGCCATGTCGTTTGTTCTTTCATATCGCTCATTCATCTCGTCTTTTAGCACCGAGTGGAGTTATCTGGTAGCTGCCCCACAGGGCATGCAGATGCCAGATCCTTCGCAGGTAGATAACCTGATTAAATTACGGCAATTGGATCTGCTTTTTTTCGATGGAGAAACATGCAAGAGCATGTTTGCTTTACCCAAAGATATCAGAACGCGGCTTGCTTCTGAAACGGTGACCATTGATGACGATCATCTGTTAACCAGTTACTAGCGGAAAAAGCAAGGAGACAGACTATGGAAAGAAGAGAACGTACATTTTTGATGGTTAAACCTGACGGGGTAAAGCGCGGCCTGGTGGGCGATGTAATCGGGCGTATGGAAAAAAAAGGGTTCAAGATGGTTGGTATGAAGATGATGCAGATCTCCGCAGAACTGGCTGCGCGGCATTACGGCGAGCACGTTGGTAAACCGTTTTATGAAGGTCTGATCAGCTTTATAACTTCCGGACCGGTAGTGGCTATGACCTGGGAGGGTGACGATATCGTATCGATGACGCGTGCTTTGATTGGCGCTACCGACCCCTGCAAGGCGGCTCCGGGAACAATGCGCGGTGATTTTGCTGTTTTCACCGGCAATAATATTGTGCATGGCTCCGATTCACGGGAAAGTGCAATTCGTGAAATCAGTCTGTTCTTTGATGAGGCCGAGGTATGTTTTTATGAATTGCCTCATGAAGGTTGTTTGTATGGCAATTGACCGGTTGTAATTACTTTATCCTGATGCGTAGTCTGCGATAGAGTTTTCACATCCGGGGATTGGGTTTCCCCGCGGTACTGATAACGAGCGACCTGGATCGATGAGGCCGCTCGTTTGTTTATAAATGTTCTTGCCAAAGAAGAAGGGAACTGGTATTATTAATATAACCAACTTGGTTATTAATATTAAGAGGTGAACAAAAATGTTTGCGGCAAAATGCCCCGGTCAGGATACACGTTATTGGACGGCAGATGACATTTATGAGAGGGCTTGTCCTGTATGCGGTAAAATGATCGAGTTCATGAAGACGGACACACATGTTCGATGTGCAAACTGTAAAACTAAAGTTCCAAACCCGCGTTTCAATCTTGGCTGTGCGCAGTGGTGCGCGGTCGCAGAGCAATGCCTGGGTGCCGATGCAAAAAAGATCAAACAAATGTCCGGCAGCGGAATAGATTCACCGATAATTGATGGAGGGGTTAAGATGAGTAATTCAGTGCGTAAAATAGTATCGATTGATGAAAGTAAATGTGACGGATGTGGTCTGTGTTTACCTTCCTGTGTTGAGGGAGCCCTGCAGATTGTAGATGGCAAGGCCCGTCTGGTTAGCGATGTTTATTGTGATGGCCTTGGAAACTGTCTTGGTGAGTGCCCGCAAAATGCCATCGAAATTATTGAAAGAGAGGCACTGGAGTTTGACGAACTTGCTGTTCAAAAACGCATGCATAAAGTCGCAGCGGCGTGTAGTGAAGACAGTGTCCAACCCGTGCCGTGTTGCCCCGGCAGCATGGAAACAATTTCCCGGCCATCCCGGGAAGCGGTAAACAGAGCTGAATTGCTGGAATGCTCTGCCGGTCTGCCGGAAAGTGAGCTGAACCATTGGCCGATACAGCTGGATCTTATATCACCGGAAGCCCAATTCTTGAAGGGGCGAGATCTGCTCATTGCCGCAGACTGCGTCCCCTTTGCTTACGCCGATTTCCACAGAAGTTTTCTTGCCGGCCGTTCATTAGTTATCGGCTGCCCGAAATTAGACGATGTCGACGGTTATCACCAAAAACTGGTCGAAATTTTTAAGCGTAACCAGCTCAAAAGTATAACCGTCGTTCACATGGAAGTGGGATGCTGTTTCGGGTTATCCCGACTTGTGCGCGCGGCGTTGCAGGAATCGGGGTCAAACATTCCTTTGGAAGAGATAGTTATCGGCGTGGACGGTTGCAGAAAATAATAATCAACCTGGTTCTACGAACCTTACGTGTTTAGCAGGTTGTTTCAGTGGGCTGATTTATGGGCAGTTTCCCGGGAAGAGTTGTTCCATTTAGTTTCATCTTTTTGCAACTTCTCCGCCAGATCTTTGATGGTGACATCTTCCAGGACTTTGAGCATGCTTTGCTGTGCATCGGCCCAGATTCCCCTGAGCGAACAGTGGATCCGATCTTTGCAGGGAGTTTTGTTAATAAGACAGCGTGTAATGCAAACCGGCCCGTCAATCAGTTCGATCACCTGCCGTAAGTTTATTTTAGCGGGCTCGGTTTGCAGTCTCATTCCGCCTGTTGGGCCGCGGGTTCCGGATATCCAGCCTGCTTCATTTAAAAGAGCGGTTAATTGAACAACCAGGTTTCCGGGGATAGCCTTGCGATTGGCTATTTCTTTACTGCTGATTATTGTCCCTTCAGGATGCGAGGCCAATTCCGCCAGGGCGATGATAGCATATTCAGCTTTCCTGGTGATCATGATACAGCTCCTTTTTTAAATCAAACTAACCTGGTTATATTATAAATTAAGCGGAGAAGTTGGTCAATGATCATCTTCAATTCGCCATCATCACTACAGCGAAAATTAGCTATTGTGTCTCCCTTGGGCTAACCGATTCAGCGCACTGGACAGGCTTTGTCCGCAGGGTTGGCCGCAGGTCAAAAAAGTGAATGTTGTTAAATATTTGACGTTGTGATATAATTTCGCCAACAAAGGATGTCAGATAAATGTGAGGGGGGAGGTTTTTTTGTTTTAAAGCACTTTCTTGATTGTGATCAGGGATTGGGTTAAACTAAAAAAACTGGATTAATGAGGGGGTATTTAGTTTGAAAAAAACACTTATACCGATTTTTGTAGCGCTGGCAGCGTTGGCCATGCTGGTTGTAATCGTTGGTTGCCCTGCTGAGGTAGCACCTCCA
>DATIKA010000193.1:0-10403 GCA_035478055.1 Candidatus Limnocylindrales bacterium
AACTTCTTCGTCCTGTTCGTTGATAATTAATATTTCGGCGCTGCCGGAAATAATGATAAACAACAAATGGAGAGACGGGTCACCCTGGCGAAAGACATAAGTTCCCCGGGGAAATTTGCGCATTTCTGCTTTAGCAGTTAAGTTTTCCAGAACGTTTTGATCGAGCAGATCAAAGGGAACAACCTTTTTAAGTATACCGACAGTTTCGATCTGTTGTTCGTCGCGTAGTAAAGGCTTCACCCGCAGCACCGCTTCCTTATAAAATTTGGCAAGAAACGAACAGCTATTTTATTGATGATACAAACCAACAGACAATCGCTGATGGAAAGCAAAGTTTTTAGCAGTAGATCTACTTGCATTGTAACATTGTTTATAAAAAGTATGAAAAAAAACCGCCGACAAGCGTATAGGGCAGGCCTACCTTATAAAAGCCTTTAAGGTCGGGTAATTCCAAGGCGCTCAAGTGACTCCACCGGAGACAGCGATAACGCGCAACTAATAAACCTGATCTATGGGTTCCCACGGTTTAACTCATACAGCACATTTTCGGGTATGAAACATGGAGACCTTATCTTAACTATACGGTATCTCAATTTATAATGCAACGTATAATTCAGATAAATTTAATTTTTTACTTTAGATTTCTCAGGGCGATTAAGTCCTATTTTATCTGTAATAAGCAGCTTTGGTCAAAGGAAGTTCGCCTGGGAAGAAAACGGGTTACTTTCAAATTTATGCAGTGTGACCGGCAATAATGTTGATAAGATATTTATATTTTGCTACTATACAGACTCAAAACAATCTTAAAAAAACGTATTTAATTCAGCATAAAAGCAATTGACAGTTTGTTGTTGGCGTGCTATACTTCCGACAAGGTTTTTTGGCATCGGATAAGCATTTTGATTAGTTGAACATTGGTTTAGATCTCTAAAGTTGGTTGGTGCGCGCGGAATTGTAACTTGGGCGGAAAAGTAGTAGTGTTTTTAAATTACGGCTCCGGTGCGGTGCAGGGCAGGGTCGTATGAACAGGCGTTGACGCGGATAGGAAATGAATTTAAGCACGACATATTTATGGTGACATTTATGGTGACAGTTCGCTGAAGTTTATCAGGAGGAGGGGGTGATTGTGAAGAAGAAAACGCAGGCTCAGGAAAATGATGCAAATTCTAAAAAGGTAGGTGAAAGGATGGCAGGACCAGTTACACTGGATATCAAGGGAAGGGGAAAAAAGGTGCGTCTTGAGTTTGCCTCAGAGACGGATCGCGATAATTGGCAGAGGGCTTCACAAAAGAGGCCTTGGTACATTTTCTATTTTTTCCTGGGCATAGGGATCAATTTTTTGATGTATTTTGCCGGTCTTGACCTGTCCCGGAATATTTTTCTGGGGGCGTTGGTCGGGATGGGCGTTCCGCTTTCCAGTATGTTTTTGTTTACCGTGGTGCATTTTTACTTGCTGGACAGGAAGAAATTGCGCGATCAAAAAGAATGAGATGTCAAAGGAGGGAATAAGTTGTTTAAAGGTGTAAGACCATATTTTTGGTGGGGTATGGGTAGTTTTTACTCTTTTGTATTTCTGATGATGATTCTCGAGATGGCTATTCCAGGTCTGAACTTCCATTTCAGGCTGGGCGGTTTGCCGCTTGCGTTTATCTACACTCACGTTATTGGGCTCAGCCTATTGCCGCTGGTTATTGCATACGTGCTCTGGCGTATTCCCGATCGGGAAGAAAAAAATAAGATCGCGCAAGCAAAGGAGATGAACACTGGTGGGCGTTAACCCTATAGTAATCATTATCACAATTGCCTATTTTGTTGTTATTTTTGCTATTGGCTACATTACACGCAAGGCCTCCGCTAATCCGATGGACTATTATGTGGCCGGGCGCAAGATCGGTCCGGTTGTCAACGGCGCGGCGCTGGCAGCTACTTACCTTAGCCCGGCCAGTTTTCTTGGTTTGCCGGCTTTTATCTTTCTTCTCGGCTACCCGTTCTGGTGGGCCATGGTGGGGATTATCGGCGGAATGCCGCTGGCATCCGTAATAACGGCAGCACCGCTGCGTAAATACGCGCCTATTTCTTTCACGGACTATTACTGCGACCGCTATGAAGACCAAAGATGGATGCGGATTTTGTTGGGCTTTCCTGTTCTGATGGGCACCTGGGCTTATGTGGTCCTTTCCCTGGTAGGGACCGGCCTATTCATGATGGCCATCCTGCGGGTGCCATACGTCACCGCCGTAATCATTGGAGCCGTTGCTGTGCTGTTCTACGTTTACTTAGGCGGCATGGTGGCCACTACCTTTTCAACTGCTTTTCAGGGCATGCTGATGGCTCTGGCAGCGGTCGTTAGCGGTATCGCCGTGCTGGTAGCATACGGCGGTATGCCCCAAATGGCGGATGCTGTCTATACGCACACCCCTGCCTTCTGGCTGATGCCATACAACCAGCCCGGAGCGTTTTCTCACCCGTTCTTTGCGTCCTGGCTGGGGGTTATTGGTTTTTTCTTTGTCTGGCATTTTGGTTTTTCCACCATGCCGTATTCTGTCGTACGATTCTTTACATCCATGGATGTGGGTTCGGCCCGCAAGTCAATTATCTGGTGCACATTTTTCGGCTCCACGATGTATTGGGGTTTAATTATCATTGGCACTGCCGCGCGCAACCTTATTGAAAGGCTGCATCCGCTTATGGGTACCCCAATGACTATGCCGGATGGAACAGAGGGTGTTGTTGCTACCACGATGCACGTTCTGGCCATGATCAGGGCTGAGTTTGGAGTGGGTGGCGTCGCGGTCACCGACTACTCTATGATTGCCGCCATTGAATCGCTTGCAAACCCATGGCTGCTAGGTTTACTGGCGGCCGGTGGTCTTGCTATCGCCATGTCCACCGCCGCTGGTTGGGTTGTGGTGGGTAATGTGTTGCTGGGCCGCGACTGGTTGGGTAAAGTTTTTAACAATAAGTGGGCGATTAGCAACCCGGTTTCGTCGTTACGCTTGATGACGGTGATTATATTGATTTTGGGTGTTTATTTTTCACTTGATCCGCTCGCCTTGGTGCTTGACCTGTCCGGGTGGGCGTTTATCGCGTTGATTGCCACAATGGGGGTACCGCTCGTTTTTGGTCTCTGGTGGCCGCGGGCAACCAGGGCGGCTACGTACGCTACAGTCATCGTCTTTTTCCCGTTGACGATCTATTCCTGGTTATATGCCCGTGACGTGCTTGGAAGCCCTCACTGGTTCTTTCTGAGTGAAGTGATTTTGGGTCCGGATGGCAGAATTGCTACACCACACCAGTTTTACTGGGTTTTCGTCGCTGTCATATTCTTTATAGTTGTTTCCCTGTTTACCAAACCGGCTTCGGCACAGGCTATAAAAGCTTATTGCGAAGATTTACAACATGACTGAAACCATTAGTTACTTGTTGATGGTGTTTATTTAGTAAATACTTTTTCGTGATGAACCTGAAGCCGGAGAGATTGTTTCTGCCGGCTTCAGGTTGTATATGTTATTCCCGTCCGGCTTTATCCGTAATGTAGTGAAAGCTAGTGGTATGGGGCTGTTAAGGAAGTTTTCGCCGTAGCATTAGCTATTGTGTCATTTGGTATTATGTTTACGAAGAATGAAAATAATGGCGCGTCAGCCGAAACTGGAGAAAATAATCAGGAGGTGACTTGAAAAGTGGATTACCAGAGCGCATACAGACAAAAACTGGTTACTCCGGATGCCGCAGTTAAAGTCGTCAAATCGGGCGATTGGGTGGATTATAATGGTTTTGCGAGCATACCGGTGGCCTTAGATGTCGCTTTGGCCGGTCGCAAGGACGAGTTATCAGACATAAAGGTGCGCACTACGCTCAGTCTGCGCATGCCGGAAGTTGTCAATGCAGACAGCAAGCGAGAAGTTTTTACCGTCAATAGTTGGCATTTCAGCGGTCTGGATCGGAAGCTTCACGATCAGGGTCTGATGAGCTATATCCCGATGGCCTATCGGAATAAGCCGCAATACTACCGCAAGAGCAAATTACCAGTTGATGTAGCCATGTTTGTAGTGACTCCGATGGATAAACATGGTTACTTCAATTTTGGTCTGACCGTCTCTGCTTCACGAGCTATCGCCGACCAGGCTAAAGTCATTATTGTGGAAGTCAATGAGATGATGCCTTGGGCCAGAGGAGGCGCCGAAGAGTTAATACATATTTCGGAAGTGGATTATATTGTAGAACATACGCAAAAGCTGCCGGTTATCAGCATGGCAAGCCCCAGTGAGACGGATAAAATCATTGCCAGACAAATAGTAGAGGAGATTCCGGATGGCGCTACTGTTCAGCTCGGGATTGGTGGTATGCCTAATACAGTAGGCAACCTGATTGCCGAGTCCGATTTGAAAGGGATAGGCTGCCACACAGAAATGCTGGTGGACGCATTTCTGACGCTTTTTAAAACCGGTAAACTGACCAACAATAATAAGAATATCGACAGGGGCAAGTCAGCCTGGTCTTTCTGCGTCGGGTCCCAAGAGCTATACGACTGGGTGGACCACAATCCGAGTTTAGCCGGCTACCCTGTCAGTTATACAAACGCGCCACACATCATGTCTCAGAATGATAACCTTATTACCATTAATAATTGTGTAGAGGTAGATCTTTTCGGTCAGATTTCTTCTGAATCAGCGGGCACGCGCCAGATTAGTGGTACCGGCGGTCAACTCGATTTTCTTACCGGTGGGTTTATGTCCAACGGCGGAAAGAGCCTGATCTGCTTTACCGCTACCTGTGCTGACAAAGCAAACGGCGGGATCAAGTCGCGGGTTGTTCCAGTACTGCCATCAGGCGAGACCGTGACCGGACCGCGAACGCAGGCTCACTACCTGGTAACGGAGTATGGCAAAGTCAACCTGTCGGGCCTTTCCATTTGGGAGCGGGCGGAAAAAGTGATTTCCCTGGCACATCCTGATTTTCGGGACGATCTTGTTGCGGCTGCGGAGAAACTGAACATCTGGCGTTGGTCCAACAAGTTGAAGTAAATTGAGCGGTTACGTAACGAAAAGCGGTTTGATTGAGGTTTTCAGACAACGAGGGGGAGTCAGCAAACGACTCGCCCTCGTTGTCTAGGGGACGGGGTTATTGACAACTTTATCTTATCTGCAAATCTAGTTTTTTCAATTTTTATCCTTTTATTTTTGTCCCCATTCTTGACGGGGGTATGAGGTTTGATATCATGTAGGGAAGAAAGGAGGCTATTTTTATGAACCGTGATGAAATGGTTTGTCAGGCAAAAGAGCAGGCGGAAGCGTATTACAAAACAGGGATGAACTGTTCCGAATGTGTTTTAAAAGCAGTATTAGACGCAGGTATTTCAGATTTGCCTCTCCAGGTAGTGGCTTTGGCTACTGGTTTTGGTGGGGGAATAGGTTTGTCGGGGAATAATTGCGGCGCTCTGGCGGGAGCCATCATGGCCGTGGGCAGCGTCCACGGCAGGAAGAATCCTCATGAAAGGGACGAAGTTCCTGAGAGGGTTAACCAACTTCAGGGGGAAGAAGGTCTTTACCGATTATTTAATAATATTCCCCGGAGTTTTAAAGAGAAATTTGGCGCTGTGAACTGCAGCGAGTTGGTACAATCATATTCCTGGCAGAGCAAGGAAAGGAGTATATTTTGCAAAGAAGTCATTGGTGAGGCGGCAGCTATTGCCATGCACTGGTTGCTGGTAGGCTTAGAACAAGGCTATCGACACCCCTACGGAGAGAATGTGGCTGGCAGAACGGATTGAGGGGAAGGGATTGCATAATGACTAGATTATTGCATATTAATTTGGACACCCGCAAAGTTGATATAGATAGAGATGACAACCTGCGACAGGAATACCTGGGAGGGTTGGGCATAAACAGCCGGTTGGTTTTCGATCGAATTCCTGTGGGAGCCGATCCGCTGGGGCCGGAAAACGTATTGATTTTTGGTTCTGGTTCTCTAGCAGGCACCTTGCTCCCCACCGCCTGCCGAACAGATGTCTGCGCCAAATCGCCTCTAAGCGGGCTGTTTGGTACGGCTAACGCCGGAGGAGAATGGGGCCCGCAATTGCGCTATGCCGGGTATGATCACCTCATTCTAACCGGAAAAGCTGCGGAACCGGTTTATATAATTATAAATGATGACCAGTTAGCAATTGAGCCGGCAAAAGAAATTTGGGGCCAGGATGTCTGGGCCGCAACCGATTGGCTAAAAAAAAAGCATGGACAAGATGTTCATGTGGCTGTTATAGGTCCGGCCGGGGAAAATCAGGTTCGGTTCGCTTCCATACAGAACGACTTTGCTTCCTGGGGGAGAACCGGTATGGGTGCCGTGATGGGCAGCAAAAATGTCAAAGCTGTTTTGGTTCGGGGAACCGGCGGCGTTGCTGTGGCTGACAGAGGAGCCTTTTCGCAACTGCACCGCGAAGCGTTTCGGCGGGTTAAAACAGACCCTAGCTACGGGTTAATGCGTCGTTTCGGCAGTATGGTGGTTTCTGATCCTATCAATGCTTTGGGCGCTCTGCCCGGACATAACTTTTCCATTGGTCATTTCCCCGATTGGGAAGAAACTTGCGGTAGGAAAGTTTTTGAAACGAAGTTTAAAAAAAAGGATGTGGCCTGCTTTTCATGTCCCATAGCCTGTGCCCACTGGTCTCAGGTTAAGGACGATGGTCTTTACAAAAACTATCAGACCAAGGGATTGGAAGTTACTTTTGTATTGGAGTTCGGGGCCAAACTAGGTCTAAAAAAAATACCGGAAATATTTCAGTGTGTGGAATTGTGCAACCGTCACGGAATGGACGTTGTTTCCGCAGCAGGGACATTAGCTTATTTGACAGAGGCCTTCCAACACGGGGCTATTGATAAAAAAGATATCGGTTTCGCTGTAAAATGGGGTGATTTTTACGTTATCAAACAGCTCTTGGAAATGATCTCCCGGCGTCAGGGCATCGGTGACATCCTGGCCGAAGGCGTTCGGCGAGCCGTTTGGAAGCTGCCGGGAACCGAACCTTTTGCGATGCATGTCAAGGGCGTCGAGCTTTCCGTTCGGGATCCCCGCGCCAAGATGGATGTCTGGAGCCTGGGCTACCTCACTAACACCCGGGGCGGGGATAGTTTGAGAACTCGTTCACCGGTGGAGACCTTACTGGGTAAACTGTTAGATCATCAAACCGAGGAATTGGGAGTGGATGCAAGTTATATTGCCAATATGGATATGCCTGAGCGGTTTAAAACTGCGATATTCGGCGAACCGCCTACAGGAGTTAACATCCCGGCCATGACGGTTTATGCGGAGAACCTGATTTCCATTATTAATTCGGTAGGCTTTTGTATTCGACCGCCTGTATTACGTTCCCTGGGCCCTGATTTTTATGCCCGTGCTTTGAATGCCGTTTACGGTGACGATTTTGACGAAGACGGTGTTTACGCAGCCGGCCAGCGCATCTGGGATTTGCAACACAACTTCAACCAGCGGGAGGGAGAATCTTTGTCTGATTACGAGTTCCCGTCACGCTTTTATAAAGAACCTCTTCCGGGCAAAAACCTGAACCATCCACCACTTGAACGGCAGGAAGTCTTGAGAAATATCCGGGAGTATATGAAGATACGGGGCTATTAAACAGTCACCTGCCTTGTTTAAAACCGGTTATCAACATCCTCATTATTCGTATATATAGAAGCCCCGCCCGGATTTTCTTCCCAGCCAGCCTGCGGCTACATATTTGCGCAGAAGCGGGCAGGGACGATATTTGGAGTCTTTGAAGCCGTCATAAAGTACTTCCATAATCGCCAGGCACGTATCAAGCCCGATCAGGTCAGCCAGATCAAGGGGTCCCATGGGATGGTTCATGCCGAGTTTCATGACCGTGTCGATACCTTCCGCGGTGCCCACGCCTTCCATCAGGCAGTAGACAGCCTCGTTGATCATGGGCATGAGAATGCGGTTAGATACAAAGCCGGGGTAATCGTTTACTTCCACGGGAACTTTGTCCAGTTTTCGCGACAGGTCCTCAATCACCTGGCAGGTATCATCGGATGTAGCAATTCCCCTGATGATCTCCACCAGCTTCATGACGGGCACAGGGTTCATGAAGTGCATGCCGATGACTTTTCCCGGGCGCCTGGTGGTAGAGGCGATTTGCGTGATAGGAAGAGAAGAGGTATTGCTTGCCAGGATGGTATGTGACGGACAGATAACGTCCAATGCAGAGAATGTTTCCTTCTTCAAGCTAAAATCTTCGCTGATTGCTTCAATAACCAAATCGACATTAGTACCGTCGTTTAAGACGAGGGTTGGTGTAATCCGCCCGAGGATCACATCTTTCTCTTCACCGGTCAACCGGCCTTTTTCCACACTGCGCTGAAGGTTTTTCCCAATGGTTTTTAAACCGTGTTGCACGAATTCTTCTTTGATATCACGCAGAATGACCGAATAGCCGGCCTGAGCGCAGACTTGGGCGATTCCTCCACCCATCTGGCCGGCACCTAGCACCATGATTTTTTTAATTTCCATAATCTGTCCCTCGCTTTTCAATGGAGTTGTCTACCCTTCCAACCTGATAATCGTGGCTTCGCCCTGTGCCGCGCCGCTGCAAATGGTGGCCATTCCAAGGCGGGCACCACGCCGTTGCATCTCGGCAAGCATGGTCATCAAAATACGACCGCCGCTGGCACCGATAGGATGCCCGTAGGCAATCGCGCCGCCGTTGACGTTCACGATCTGCGGATCCCAGTTACCCAGTTTAATTGAAGTAAGCGCAACAGCAGCAAAAGCCTCATTGACTTCAATCAGCTCAAGCTGATTGACTGTTAAGCCAGCTTTCTCCAGTGCTTTCTTGCCGGCCAATGCAGGAACAGTGGCGATATACGGCGCGGCCGCCGAGGCCGCACCTTGTGAAACAATACTCGCCAGCGGCCTGACGCCAAGTTCTTCCGCCTTTGAACGGGACATCAATACCAAAGCCGAGGCACCGTCAGAAATGGGCGGAGCGTTACCGGCGGTAACGCTTGCCCCGGGTTTAAAGGCCGGCGATAATTTGGTCAGAGTTTCCATGCTGGTGTTACGCCGAGGTAGTTCATCAACCTCAAACATCAACGCATCGCCTTTTTTTTGCGGTACAGCTACGGGTACAATTTCCGCTCTTATAAGCCCTTCGTCAATTGCTTTGATCGCCAACTTATGACTACGTAATGCCCACTCATCCTGGGCGGTACGGTCTATGCCAAATTCAGCAGCTATGTCCCCGCCGTGAACTCCCATATGCACGTCATGGATGGCGCACCACAGTCCGTCACGAATCATGGCATCTACTAACTGGCCGTTACCCATGCGGTAGCCGGAACGGGCATTCTCTAACAAATACGGAGCTGCAGACATGTTTTCCATGCCGCCGGCCACAATAACGTCTGCTTCACCAGCGCGAATGAGGACGTCGCCAAGGTTGACGGCGCGCAAACTGGAAGCGCAGACTTTGCTGATAGTGTCTGAAGGTACTTCTACCGGCAGCCCGGCTTTAATGGTCGCCTGACGCGAGGGGATCTGGCCGGCCCCGGCCTGCACTACCATACCCATAAAAACATAGTCAATTTGGTCACCCTGAATCCCGGCGCGACTTACAGCCTCCTTGATAACCAGCGCTCCCAAGTCCGTAGCGCTGATATCTTTCAAAGAACCTAAAAAACCACCGAAAGGCGTTCTGGCAAAACTGACGATGACAGTTTCCATCTTTCTTTCTCACCCCTCATGCTTATTTTATGAAATGTAATCTTAAATCATTTCATGCTGTTAACCAATAGTTGCGTAAAAAGCATGGCCAGTCAAGTTTTGCAGCTGTTCCACCGCCAGAAACGCTTTGCGCAAGGCGGCACGATCACGCTTACTTAATTCCTGGGGGTAGATGTTATTGTCTGGTTCTTCTCCACGGCTGAGCTGCAGCAAACTTTGCTCGATACGCAACATCATCAACTTTTCAAACGCAACCCCGAAAGTCTCGGTCTCTTCCGGCGAAAAAATCCGTTTTTTTGCCAAAAGTTCAAGCCTTTTTAATGTATTGGTTTCTTCAATCCCTTCCCGCAGGGAAAATATGCGCAAGCAGTCGACGATATGGATGCACGCGGCGCGCTTCAGATTAACCAGATTGCGGTTGTCTTTCGTTTTTTCGGTGATGATTTGTTTAAAAAAATTTAATGGAGCATGGTAGTTTAAATCATCCTTGACTAAAAACACCAGTACGGCAGACGACTTTTGGAAACTGCGGATGACAAAATTCCGTAACTGATCACAGAGTGCCTTTTTGCCGTAGACATGCCGGAAGTCAAGAAAAATAGTCATCATGCGCACATTTTCCGGTTCAAGCTTGTTAATCCATCCGTTAATGACAGTACGCCAACCAT